>CALMNJ010000165.1 GCA_937868675.1 uncultured Bacteroidota bacterium
TAAAGAAACATACACCGTAGAGCTGAAAGCATTCAACGGGCATGAGGCGGTATTGGCCAGAGTGCTTAAAATAGGTTCTGAGGTTAAGGCTGCTTATGATTATTATAACTGCCAGAGCCATTTTACCAACCTGAGCACTTGTACCGATTCTTTTTTCTGGGATTTTGGGGATGGTAAAACCTCCACCCAAAAGTCACCAACACATGAGTATGCCTTTGATGGCACCGCCAGACCAAAGCTGGTTGCCTACGGTCAAAACGCGAAGGATTCTGCTGTCGGGTTTATAAACACTTACGTTAACAGCCTTACTGCAAAATTCAGCCATAGCCGCATCAAAGATTCGGTTGAATTTGCGCTTGCCGACACCATCCAAATGACCAGCCAGCTTATTGATTTTATTTGGGCCTGGGGTGATGGAACCTCCACCATTCTACATGCAACCGGTAAAAAAGTTAAACATCTGTACCCCAGGTTGGGTCGGGATACCAGTTACACTGTTTTTTTAGTAGAGCGGACCCTTTGTTTTACTGCCTACAGCCAGTCGAACGTTTTTGTTCACGACAGTACCATCGTGCAGGGCACGCACATCTTTCCTAACCCTTGTAATGCACTGGGTTTCGTAAAAATTGAGACCGATAATAAGAAAGACCTCAAAGAGATCAGCCTGCACGGGTGCTTTGGCGAAAAATTGCCTATTGCTCAGGTTATTGAAAAGACTAATGGCTTCGACCTGAACATTTCTACCCTGCCCGAAGGAGTCTATACAATCATCCTGCACTTTAATACAGAAACGATTATAAAACGAATTTTAAAGCTAAATAATTAATCAGCTTTTTTGGGCGGTGCAATAAAGTGCTGCGAATTGTGAAAGTAACATTGATGGGCAAGTGCCAATGGCATATGGACCTAATCAAAGGCTATTTTTACAAACGACAAATAACTAACAAAGGTGTGCGGAAAGTAAACGGTCGCCTTCTGCTACAGCGCAACTTGAAAACAATTGGAAGTTTAAGTAATTTAGATATGTACTTGATAACGGTGTGTATTTTATTACCATTATGAACTCTACAAACGAAAGGCTAGTCAAAAAGCTGCTTATATTGAATTAGTGCGGTAGATGATGCAAAACAGGGCTATCAACTTTGAATTTTTGCCTGGCCTTATCGCATGTAAAAGCTGGTGATGCCTCGTTCAATCAGGTTATTAATACCCGGGGTTAATAATCCCTTTAAGCTGACCTGTTACCTTTAAACAATTTCTACGTTATTTGTTGCGATGAAACTACTGCTATCTGTTTTGTTGCCACTTGTGCTTGTGTTTGCTGTGCCCGCGCAGGCGCAATCGGGTATGTTTAAACAAAAGAAGGAACGCAAAAAAGTATGGCGGCGCTGGAGCAGCCACAAGGATGGCTACAACCCTTATCTCCATAAAAAAAACAGGAATAAGCCAAGCGCAAAACTCGCGCGCGAAAACCGCCGCGAAGTAAAAAAACAAACCAGGGTTGCAAAACGTCAGGCACGCAGGGCCAAACGCGGCACAAGCCGGCACTAAACCTGTCTTTTATTGCGCGTTCCAGCCGCCATCTACCGGAATGGCGGTACCCGTGATGGTACGGGCAGCTTCCGAAGCCAGAAATAGAGCCGTTTGACCCAGACTTTCTACTGTAATAAATTCTTTTACCGCCTGTTTTACCAGCATTACCTTACTTACCACTTCGCTTTCGCTCAGGTTATGGGCTTTTGCCTGGTCGGCAATTTGTTTTTCGACCAATGGAGTTTTTACGTAACCGGGGCAAATGGCATTGCAGGTAATATTATAGGGCGCGCCTTCAAGCGCAAGGGTTTTTGTGAACCCAACAATGCCGTGCTTGCTGGCCACGTAAGCACTTTTAAATTCGGAGGCAACGAGGCCATGAGCCGAAGCAATATTGATGATGCGGCCAAACCCGTTTTTTTTCATGAGCGGCCACACGGCTTTACTGAGGTAAAACGCCGAGGAAAGGTTAATACCAATAATGGCATTCCATTTATCGTCGGGAAACTCTTCAATGGGCGAAACAAACTGAATACCGGCATTGTTTATGAGTACATCAATTGTTCCAAACCTGGCTGTACCCTGCTCCACCATGTTGCGAAGCTCGTCCGGCTGCAGCATATTGGCACTGCTGAACAAGGTATCAATACCGAACTCAGTTGCGACGCCGGAAGCAATTTCGGGGCCTTCCTTTTCAAGGCCATTAAAAATAATGTTGTATTGTTTTGTTTTGGCAAACTCGCGGGCAATTCCAAGGCCAATACCACTGCTGCTGCCCGTTATAAGAACCGTTTTCATCGTATAAATGACCACAAATATACGCCATACTTCCGGCTTTGTATCCGGCAGGCGAAACCTTAACAGCGCTCTATTTTTTTCGAAGCAACTCTGCTTTCATTTTGCTTAAAAATTCGGGGGTAACGCCAAGATAAAAAGCAATTTGTTTTTGGGGCAGCGATTGCACCAGCGTGGGATAGCGTTTACAAAACATTTCGTATCGTTCAATCGCCGAAAGCCCCATGTAATCCAGCAGGCGGTTGTGATTGGCGGCAATTGAGTTTTCGACCATCACCCGGAAAAAGCGTTCAAATTTCGGCACTTTATCAAACAGGATGAGCTGATCTTCTCGGCTTAGAAGCAATAGTTCGGTGTCTTCAAGCGCATCAATATTAAGCTTTGCGGGTTGTTTCGTAATCAAACTGGCAATATCGGCAATCCACCAGCCACGTGGCGCAAACTGCAAAATGTGTTCAAAGCCATTTCTATCAACCGAATACGAGCGCAGGCAGCCACTGAGAACAAACGCTGATTGTTTGCACACCTCGCCTTCGTGCAAAAGATAATCGCGCCGCTTCATCGTTTTTTCGTTGAGCAGCGATAAAAAATAATCACGCTCGTTTTTTTCAGGTTTTATGTGGCGTTCAATTGCTTCTATAATAAGCGCTGTATCCATTGCTGTAAAAATAACTATTCCCAACGGGGTACAAAAACAGGTACTGGTATTATGCCAACAGGCAAACCGGCGGATTTAATTTTACGTATATTTATCACGCTAACTCTTTAGTCCTTTCATGTCAGCATCAACCGATAGCTCGCCACAACAACACAAACTGGAAATACATAACTGGGTTAAACGCTACTCGGATTACCTTTTTAATTATGCGACCTATCGCGTAAGCAACGAAGACGAGGCGCGCGACCTTGTACAGGACACTTTTTTGTCGGCCCTGAAAGCCAAAGACAGTTTCAGGGGCGAAAGCAGCGAAAAAACATGGCTGGTTACCATTTTAAAACGAAAAATAATTGACTATTACCGTAAACGCTCGGTGCAGGGAATACAACAAAGTATTGATGGAGGCCGCAACGCCAGCCATTACGGCGATTATTTTAATGAAGATGGTGATATGGAAAATCACTGGTCAAAAGAAGGGCGTCCGGTTCAATGGGTAACAGGTACCAGCAGTAAACTTGAATCGGGTGAGTTTTACAGTATTCTTAACAAGTGCCTCAATATGCTGCCTGAAAAATGGGCCTCGGTATTCAGAATGAAGAACATGGAAGACGAAGATTCTGAAATTATCTGTAAGGAACTAAATGTTTCTTCGTCCAACTATTGGATCATCATGCACAGGGCCAAACTTCAACTCCGTAAATGCCTGGAGATAAACTGGATGGGCATTGGCAATAAATAATCAGGAAGGATGGAAGGCAAGAAAAAAAGTTTAGTCGGCTGGTTTCATTCCTTGTTTCCAAATTGCAAGGATACAACGCTGCTAATTGTAAAAGAACAGGAAACCCACTTGCACTTTACCGAGCGTTTTAAAATGCTTTTCCACGTGTATATCGTTTGCAAGTTTTGCCGCATGTTCCGTAAGCAATCGGGCATGCTTCATCAACACGTTCACCAAATGATGAAAGAAAGTACCCTTGACACGACGGTTTTTAAACTCACTGATAAGCAGAAACGCGACATAGAAGATGCCATCAACCGTCAATTGAGTGGTACTTGATTTTATTTTCCTGTTAGTTGCAGCACGCACCAAGACGGCCACCCTCATGGGCTTATTCCGGACCATTGCTTCCGTGATTGCTAAAAAAACACACTTCATTTTCAAGTAGTTACCTTACATTCTGAAATTTTTCCCTTCAAACCTGTAAGGAAATTCAATTCAGGATGTCAACCTAATCATACATTTTAACCAATAAAAAAAATCAAAACAATGGAAACAAAAAAAAGCATCCTCACCGGAACTGTAATTGCTACAGCAATACTCGGTGCCGCCTCTATGAAAGCAAACACAAACCTGTTCGGATTCTCGGCATTGGGCAGTGGTTCGGAAGTAAGGGCAAATCTGATAACGGATTTCCCTGCGGCTGTAAAATACTCTGATTTGGCCTGCGGCGAAAAGAAAGACGCTAAAACAGCCGACACCAAAAAATCCAAAGACGGTAAATGTGGCGAAGGAAAATGCGGCGACTCTAAATCGAAAGACGCGAAAACAGGTGACAAAAAAGACATGAAAGCAAAAGACGGGAAGTGCGGCGAAGGGAAATGCGGCGATAAAAAATCGAAAAGCAACCCTAAGTAAATTTGAAATAGAGCCGGGTGCCAGCCGCCCGGCTCATTTTTAACCATGAAAACAATCCAGGACATAGCGGGAAAAACAGGTTTAGGCTTCCGGAAAGATTTTGCAGAAGACTTTCTTGATGCAGGCATCCTTACTCCCTCATTTGTAGAGTTTGCGCCCGAAAACTGGATCAATATGGGTGGGTACTGGAAGCGGGTGCTGGACCGCGTTACATCCCGGTACCCGGTTGTGTGTCATGGATTGTCGCTATCCATCGGAAGTCCGGAAGAGCTTGACTGGAATTTTCTGAAAGCGCTCAAAACATTTTTTAAACAGCATAACATACTTCTTTACTCGGAGCACCTTAGCTATTCAAAATGCGATAACGCTCACCTGTACGACCTTTTGCCTATACCGTTCAGGATGGATGCGGTGAAACACATTGCCAGGCGCATTGCCGAAGTTCAGGATTATCTGGAAACAACCATTGCCATCGAAAACGTGTCGTATTACACACCTGTGGCGGCTCAAATGAGCGAATGGGAATTTATTAACGAAGTGGTTTCGCGCAGCGGCTGCAAGCTATTGCTGGATGTGAACAACGTTTATGTAAATGCCTTTAACCATAAATACAAGGCACAGGAATTTATTGACCGGTTACCGCTGGACCGGGTGGCTTACATACACATGGCCGGGCATTTGCAGGTAGAGGACGACCTGATTATTGACACCCACGGGGAAGCCATAATTGACCCGGTGTACGAACTGTTTGATTACACCCTTCAAAAAATAAAGCCTGTTCCTGTTCTTTTGGAGCGCGACTTTAACATACCCGAACTTCCCGAAATGCAGGGCGAACTGCAAAGGCTTGGCTCAATTTGTAACAAACACTGGCTAAAACAGCATGCTGCTCACTAAAAACACGCACGACATTCAATCGGGGCTGGCAAGCTATTGCCGCACCAACACCCCGGTTAACCTGCCCGGCATTACACCCGGCAGAGTGCACCATTACCGCAGGCTGGTTTACAACATTATTGACGACACATTTTCGGGCGCGTTCCCCATTACCCGAAGTTTTTTGACGGATGATGAATGGGATTTTCTGGTTGACCGTTTTTTTAGTAACCACCCTTGCAGCACACCCAGCATCTGGCGTTTGCCAAAAGAATTTTATGAGTATGTGCAACAACACCCTTCTGTACTGAATGAAAAATATCCGTTCCTCACAGATCTGTTGTATTTTGAATGGCTGGAGATTGAAATTCATACCATGCCTGATGAACCTGCTCTCCCTTACCGTGAAAAGGGCGATCTGATCAATGACGAATTGGTTCTTAATCCGGAGTTCAGATTAGTTCAACTGGAGTATCCGGTGCATTGCACAAAACCTGCTGACTTATTAAAACATACGAAGCCCTCAATAAATTTTGTACTCATTTTCCGGCATCCGGAAACGGGTAATGTAGAGTTTTTTGATCTCTCGGCTCTATATGCCATATTGATTACACAACTGCATGAAACACAAAAACCCGTCTCAACGCTTCTCGACAGCATTTGTCCGCTCTTTAACCTGGAGCACAACCTGGCCGTAAGCAATGAGGTGGAGGTGTTCGTAAACGAG
>CALMNJ010000166.1 GCA_937868675.1 uncultured Bacteroidota bacterium
AAGATTTTTTGAAGATGGCATAAAGCGCGCATGTTGTTAAAGGATAAACGCGTTGACAAAACCTTGTTGAACAAAGGTGTTGTGGATGCCGAGGTGTATTACAGTCCTATTTCTTCATTTGTTTTTTTGGACAGCTTACGTTTTATATGGAGGTGGCATTTGGGTACTGTTTATTTTCCCGCTCTCTTGTTTTTGCATTGGACTTGTGGTGTATGGCAGCATTTTATACATAATCAACGCGCGGCTTAATAACAGTTTCGCACTTAACGATGATAAGCTTTACATCATTAACCGGAATTTTCCGATGAATGTTTTTAAGGTGATTGATCTGGAAAAAATAAAAGGTGTGACTTTTGATGAGAAGAAGCCAAACACATTCGGATTGGCTTTAGTATTTACACCATCTTTTATTGATTTGGAAACGGAAGGGAAGATGGAGCGGTATTACTGTGTCCATCTTGAGCAGGATGCTTATGATGAAAACCTGGTTGAGAAAACAATAGACATGTTTGCTCATGCGCTTAAAAGGAGAGGAGTAAGCGTTGATTACAGGCTGGATTATTAATACACCGACAGCCGATAATAACAAGCTTTGGCTTTATAAGCGATAACTCTTATTTTTGAATATGATGAATAAAGTATCACTTTTAATACTGGCGCTGGCGCTTCACAACGGAATCCTGTTTGCACAAGGCATCAGTCAAAAACACATCAAAAATGATATTTCCTACCTGGCCTCCGATAAGCTGAAAGGGCGTGGCACCGCGACTCCCGAAGGTCGTAAAGCGGCTGAGTTCATTGCTTCACAGTTCAGCAAAGCCGGACTAACTCAACTCAATAACTCATGGCTTAAACCCTTTACATTTAAAAAAGGAAGCAATCCACACGATACTTCCACCGCCGGCGTATCCGAAAGAACTGCGGAAAACGTGGTGGGTTTTTTGGATAATAAAGCACCTTATACGATTGTAGTAGGCGGCCATTACGATCATCTTGGCCTGGGCCACGACCACAACAGCCTGGATGCTAACCCGGAAGGTAAGATACATAACGGAGCCGACGACAACGCGAGTGGAACAGCCGGTGTGCTTGAACTGGCGCGGTATTATTCTTCCAATAAAAAAACGGAACCGTTTAATTTTTTGTTCATTTGTTTCAGCGGAGAGGAGCTTGGACTTATTGGATCAAAGAAGTGGTGCGAGAAACCCGATATGGATCTCGGAAAAATAAATTACATGGTAAACATGGACATGATTGGCAGGCTGAACGACTCCACTAAAAAAATAATTGTTTACGGTGTTGGCACCTCACCGGTATTTGTTCCGATTATTGATTCAATTAGCACCAAACTTTCGGTAAAAAAAGACAGCAGCGGCATTGGGCCCAGCGACCAGACCAGTTTTTATCTCAGGGATATTCCAGTTCTTCATTTTTTCACCGGGCAGCATAGCGATTATCACAAGCCATCGGACGATGCTGACAAAATAAATTACAAAGGTGAGGTAGAGGTACTAAGCTACATTACACAGGTTATTGAAAAAACATTCTGTTACCCTAAACTAACATTTTCAAAAACCCGGAACCCTGATACCGGCAAAGCGTCTTTTAAGGTTACGATGGGGGTGATGCCTGATTATACCTTTGAAGGGGAAGGCATGCGTATTGACGGGGTTACTGATAACAAGCCTGCATTTAAGGCGGGCTTGCTGAAAGGTGATGTGGTTAAAAGGCTTGGAGGCCATGAAGTAAAGGATGTGCAGGGTTATATGAAAGCATTATCTAAATTTAAAAAGGGCGATACAACAACCATTGAGGTGCTGCGTGGAAGTGATTTAAAAACATTTCATATTACATTTTAGATTTTGAGATGAGTAAACAGAGTATTTTATTTGCGGCCTTCCTGTTTTGTTTAGGAGGCTTGCTCCATGCGCAAAAGGCCGACCCGGAAGGCGATAAAGTAATTGGTTTATGGCTTACCGGAAGTAAAAAGGCACATATACAAATCACTCGCTATGGTGATAAGTATGGCGGTAAAATAGTTTGGTTAAGAGATCCGAATGAGGCAAGTGGTAAACCCAAGCTGGATTCGAAAAACCCCGATGAAAAATCGAGGAAAGCCACGATGCTGGGGTTGAATAATCTCTTGGGGTTTAAGCATTACGGAAAAGGAAAATACGAAGACGGCACAATTTACGATCCGGAAAATGGAAAAACGTACAGTTGTAATATGACGCTGGAAGGCGATGTTCTTAAAGTGCGGGGTTACATAGGCATTTCTCTTATTGGCCGCACGGAGGTGTGGACGCGGGTAAAGCAATAAGCGCCTTAATCAATTGATTTCCGGTTAAAAATGATGTAGCCAATGTGAAGAAAGAAGCTCACGGGGTTATCGCTTTTATCGTAATAATTTACACTGGCGCTTACGGGACCTATGGGGCTGTTATATACCAGTGCAACCATTCCTGATAAATAGCGGTACAAAAATGCCTTACTGGTGTATTCGGCTTTTCCATCCACATTTTTCCGAATGGAAAGCACGGGCTGAAACACGTAAGCTTCGGCGCGCAGATCAAAATTCCGGCTTGGCGAACTGATTAACTTGAACCCTCCTGCCAGGTAATTGTGCGCACGGTAGGCATCAATAAAAAATGTCTGGCTTTCGGGTGTAGGGTTAAACGCAGGCGCAGAGAGTATGCTGGCCTGGTAGTTACTGAAAAAACTCTGGGTTGAATACACTGTTTCGAAGAGAATTCCAAACTTAAAATATCGCGTTGGTCTTATATAATTATCGAACGTGAGTTTAAACTGTAGCCAGGGAGTTTTTGCAAGGTTTCTGAAACTGGTTGTATCAATACTGGTATTTCCGGGAAAATGACTTTCTCTGCCAATGAGGTAACGAGCGCGCAGATTAAGGAATGAGCCTTCAGAAGCATACATTTTGCGATTCAGAGTGTTGATCTTATAGTTGGCCTGAAGGTAGCTATAGTTAAAGTAGGTTACGTCGGCCGTATCAGCTTTTGTAAAAATATCGGTTTGATAGTATTGGTTCTTCCATTGCGTCACGCCCGCCGAGATGTTGAACTGGGAAATATTGCCCACAGGGACACCAACTTTTATTTCACCGAACTGGTCTTCCTGAACGAGATAGGCAGGCTTAATAAAGTCGTAGAATAGGGCGCTGCTGCTATAATAGTCCCAGCGCGACCAGGTGAAGGAGGGTTGTACAAAGAACGGTACTCTACCCGGAAAATCGAATCGTAATTGCGAGTATGACCCTGTATATAATTTACCGGCATATCCGTTTACGTAAGCACTGGTAGCCACCTTGCCTAAGTGATTAAACTGAAGACCAAGAAACCCTTCGCTAATCGGTCTGTTGGAAATGATGGATCCTGGTTCGAGATAAAACGGTTTTTCCTTTTTTCCTTTTAGTTTCAGTGTGTAATTTCCGGTAAGGGGATTGAGGGTAAGCACCGGATAAATGTTTTTTATTTTATCCTCGCTGGCAAGCCTGAAATACCGTTTACGTAATAGCTGCAGCGTGAAGGGTTTTTTACCATAATACAAGCTACGTGTTATAAATCTAACCTGCGCCGGACTAAATCCCTCAACTTCTATTTTTTCAATCACCGTCTTCTGAAGGTTCAGATAACTTTTGTAACGTGTTCTTTTCTCTTCAAGCGCTTTACCATCGGCAAGCCTGGTGATTTTCTTTTTTATTTCGGGCATCAGTCGCATGGTTGAAGCGTAACCACTATCAATGAGCCTTTGAGCCTTGTTAAAATCAAACACACTTACGTCGCACCAGGGCTCAACTACAAATCCGTTTGGTGTGTGCGGGTTAAAGTCCGTTTCGCTCATCAGAAGTGTGCGCAGTTGCAGGTACACATTTTCATCATCCGGAGTAGCGTTTTTTTCAGCCACATTACAACCAATAAGTACATCAGGATGGAATTCTTTCAGCATGATGTCGGCAGGAAAATTATTATATAGCCCGCCGTCAAACAGCAGTTTTCCGTTGAGCTGCAAGGGCCTCAGGTAAAAAGGATAACTCATGCTTGCCCGGATTGCGCTGGCCAGATCGCCCTGACTGAATACTACCGATTTTTTGTCAGCGATATCGGAGGCCACGCAACGAAATGGGATAAGAAGGCTGTCGAAATTGTTTTTAAATCGGTTGGATACGCCGGAAAAATTTTCCATCAGGTAGTAATCAATGGGCATTGAGTTTACAACATTAGTTGGAAGGTTTTTAAGATAATTGTCCCTGAAATCATATTTAAAATTGAGCCAGGCTGCGTAGTCCTCGCGTTTCTTAACCATGTACTCGTATTTAACAGGAACATCGCCACGTGTTACGTTTTGAAAAAAATAGGTTTTCACCAGCCGTTCCATTTCCGCCGGACTATGGCCTGAGGCGTAGTATGCACCAATGAGCCCTCCGATGGAAGTGCCGCAGACATAATCTACCGGTATATTGTTCTCTTCAAGTGCCTTCAGCATACCAATATGGCAAAGACCGCTTGACCCGCCACCGCTTAACACGAGCCCCACCTTTTGTGCCTTATAAATGGGGAGCCATCCAATCAAAAGAAATAATATGTATAGGAATTTTCTCAAGGGTAATCTTTGCAAAAATAAAACTAATAACATAGCGGGTTTCTAAAACTTTACCTGTGGTTTATTCAAAGTAGCTTAACCCCCGGTTTATCACTTTAATCGGGTACTTAAAGTTTTGTAAATCAAAAATATAACTATCTTAGAGCGAATAATTTAACTAAATAATGAAAATGACAAGCATCAAAAACGTAATTAAAACCCTTTTATTCGTTTTAGTATGTTCATTCCCAGCCAGACTGTCTGCACAGAATTGTGCGCTAACGTATTATGCAGGTATTGGTACTGCGAGCGCGGGAACTAACTTCGCTACATGGAGCGCCTTCGGCCCCGGTCAATACTTTGCATTTCCGGTATTAAATGGCGGTAGTTACGCTATTAGCACATGTGGTGCCGGCTTTGATACACAACTTACCGGGTGGAATTCAAGTGCCTCTTCGGTTGTGTTTTATAATGATGACTATGGCCCATTGTGTAACTCGACAGAGGCGTCTATTGACAATTACGTGCCCAATTTTACCAACTACATGTATGTACAGGTAACACAATATAATTGCATTGCCGGTGGATCCTCGTCAATCAATCTTTATTTGCGTCAAAACAATAACCTTTCATTCACGTCCTCATCCTCTGCCATGTGTTCTGGTCAAACCCGTACTTTAGGTGCTACACCTGCCAATGTTGTTTCCACTCCCGGTGGTTATGGCAATCCGGGCACTTTTTCAGGAACAGGGGTTTCGGGTAATGTATTTACGGCACCCACAGTTACTGTTGCAACGAATTACACTGTTACCTACACTTTTGGCTATGTATCTCAAACTCAAGTAATAACTGTAAACCCCAACCCAACAGTAACAGTTTCAAATTACAATATTTGCAGTGGTAATTCTTTAACTCTTAGTCCGGGAGGCGCCTCAACATATACATTTACGGGCGGCGGTCCGGTGGTGAGCCCTTCAGTAACAACATCCTATACGGTTACCGGAACAAGTACAGCGGGCTGTTTATCTACAAATACAGCTGTCATTAATGTTTCTGTAAATACCACTCCAACAATCTCGGTTAACAGCGGTAGTATTTGCGCAGGCAATTCATTCACCATTTTACCTTCAGGTGCAAACACATACACTATACAGGGTGGTACTTTCACTGTGTCGCCGGGAAGCACTACTTCTTATACTGTTAGTGGAACTAGTGCAGCAGGTTGTGTGGCTGCAAGTACGGCAACCAGTGCGGTAACTGTGAATACAGTTCCGGTTATATCTGTCAACAGCGGTAGTATTTGTGCCGGTAATTCATTTGCGATTGTACCTTCCGGAGCAAGTACTTATACTGTTCAAGGCGGTACCTATACCGTTTCACCAGGTAGCAGCACTTCCTATACAGTAAGAGGTGCCAGTACCGCAGGCTGTTTGTCTTCAAATACAGCTACCAGTGCGGTAACTGTGAATACGATTCCTGTAATATCAGTTAATAGCGGCAGCATCTGCGCGGGTAGTTCGTTTACGATTACACCTTCCGGAGCAAGCACGTACACGATCCAGGGGGGAACCTTCACTGTGTCGCCGGGAAGCACTACTTCTTATACTGTTAGTGGAACTAGTGCAG
>CALMNJ010000167.1 GCA_937868675.1 uncultured Bacteroidota bacterium
TCGCAATAAATGCAGGCCTTTTTGCAAAAAGGAATGTGTACATATATCCCAGCCATTCAAAGTAAATCTCGTAATAAATTTAACTGTCTTAAAAAAAATTTGTAACCAACGCCGGGAATAGGCATTATCCGGATGTAAAAAGAACCTTTTTGTGCAATCAAACAAAAACCTGTTTTTTTTTATACTATTTAAAAATAATGTTTATTTTAGCACCCGACTTAAACTTTTTAAGAGTATGAAAAACAATACGAAGCTCTATTTGACTATTGTTACATCACTAACCGTTTCATTTTCAGCATTTTCACAAAAAATTTTCAAAGATGCGGAAATGGCTTATGATGCTCATCAATACAACGCCGCCGTTGAAATGTACAAGGAAGCCTATTCAAAGGTAAATAAAACTTTGAAGCCCTATGTACTCTATAAAACCGGTCTTGCCAGCATGGGTTATAATAGCTATAAAGCTGCAGAAGAGTACTTTAGCAAAGCAATTGCTGCAAACTTTGAAGATTCTGAGGTGTATTATCAGCTTGGAACCGTGCTCAAAGTTCAGATGAAATATCCTGAGGCAATTACCGAATTCAACAACTACAAATCAAAAGGCGGAGACGCCAAAAAGGCCGACCTCTCCGTAAAATCCTGCGAACTGGCCCAGCAGTGGGTTGATAACCCTATGCGTTACAAGGTTGAAAACATGTCGTTTAACTCCAAGGCACGTGATTACGCCCCTGTGTACAGCGACAAGAAATATCAAACGCTGATTATTTCTTCTAACCGCGATGGCGCAAGAGGATCGGTGGATGCCAGTTCAGGCGCCAATCACAGCGACCTTTGGGAAACCAAACTCGACAAAAACGGAAAATGGTCACAGCCCGTTAATCTGCCCGAAATCATTTCAACCGAAGTGAATGAAGGCCGTGCCTGGGTTAGCAAAAAAGGCGATATGATTTTCTTTACCCGTTGCCCTGAGTTAAAAGATAAAGACAACAAGTGCGGTATATATCTGGCCAAGAAACAAGGCAGCGGCTGGGGACAACCTGAAATGCTTCCTTTCGAAAACGATTCGGTTGATTTCCGTGATGCCTGCCTTTCTTCAGACGGAAAAGTGCTTTATTTTGCATCAAAAATGAGCGGCGGTTATGGCGGAGCTGATATCTGGTATTGCAGCTACGACGCCAAATCAAACGCATGGGGACAACCAAAAAATGCAGGCTCTACAGTTAACACCCCTGGTTCTGAAAGGTATCCAAGCATTAGCGACGACGGCAAAAAATTCTATTTCTCTTCAAACTATCATCCCGGCCTTGGCGGCATGGATATTTTCATGACCGAAGTGAGCCCGGATGGTAAACTCAACAAGCCTGTTGAGAACATGAAATACCCTATCAACTCTTCATACGACGATTTCGCCATTGTGTTTGAAGGAAAAAGGAATCGTGGCTATCTCACAAGTAACCGTCCTGAAGGCAAAGGTGAAGATGATATCTACAGCTTCTATCTTCCACCACTGGTGTTCCATGTAAAAGGTTTTGTTTACAGCGGCGGCGACCCCAATACCGGCGTAGGCAAAGGCGAAGCAGTGGAAGGCGTAAAAGTGAAACTCGTAGGCAGCGATGGTAACATCAGCGAGATCACGACCGGAAAAGATGGTTCGTACGACTTTAAAATAAAAGAGAAAAACACGTACACCCTTACGACCGAAACAGGAAAAACTTCAAAATCAGCTTCGCACTCTAAAGAAGGCTTCCTTGCCAACAAAGACCAGAAAGTGGTAACTACGCTTAATGAGCCCAAGTCAAAAGATTTTATTGCCAACTTTGAAGCCCTAATCCCCATCGTATTGAATCCACGCATGCCTGAAGTGCAGTATGCACTCGGCAGCGCCGAACTGCTTCCGCAATCGAAAGATTCGCTCAACTTCCTCTACAATATTATGAAAGACAACCCAACCACCATTGTTGAGTTGAACTCGCACACCGATAGCCGCGGTGATGCCGCCAAAAACATGAAGCTTTCTCAGGACAGAGCACAGTCATGCGTTGACTACCTCGTGAAAGAAAAGGGCATTGATCCTGCACGTTTAAATGCTAAAGGTTATGGCAAAACGATGCTCCTAATTTCTGACGATGTCATTGCAAAGGCCGCTACAAAAGAAGAAAAAGAGGCCCTGCACCAAAAGAACAGGAGAACTTCATTCAAAATCCTCAGCTTCGACTTTAAAGATCCGAATGCACCTAAAAATCCGGGCAAACCTGGCAAAAAGTCGGCTGACGACGAGGACAGCGAAGAGTAATAGTTTTGAAAACGTTTTATAATTAAAGGCCGTGTAAAAAGCGGCCTTTTTTATTTTTAATGCAGGTGAAAAATTTTGTGGTATATCGTTCGGGTGCCGGCAGCGGAAAAACCTTTACACTGGTGAAAGAGTACCTTAAACTGGCCCTGCATGACGAAAGCAAGCTGAGTTACAATTTCAAACGTATTTTGGCTGTTACATTCACCAACAAAGCGGCATCGGAAATGAAAAGTCGCGTTTTGGCAGCCCT
>CALMNJ010000168.1 GCA_937868675.1 uncultured Bacteroidota bacterium
AATTGTTCCTGTCTTGCCAGTTTAATATGTTTATCGGGCGAAACATCCACCCGGCCTATGCCGGAGATGAATAATAGTGCTAATACAATTAAAACGGAAGTCCTTTTAATTTCCACCTTTATTCGGATTTCACCACTTTGCCCCTCCACTCGCCGGCTTTGCTGCTGAGTTTAAGAATGTAAACGCCTTTGCTCAATTCGGAGGTGTTTAATTGGTTTTGACCTTCTGTAATTTTTGTTTTGTAAATCAGTTTGCCCTCAAGAGTGCTTATCTCAATGTCACCATCGGTCAAACTTTCAATTGTAAATGTATCATCAAAGGGATTCGGATACGCTTTTACAGGCGCTTCGGCGCTAAATGCGTTAATCCCAACACATGGATTTACAGTGACGGTAAATGTTTTACTTACTGTGCAACCATTAGCGGTTGCCGAAACTGTGTACGCGCTGGTTTGCGTTGGTGAGAGTGCTACGCTTGTTGTATTGGCTCCGTTGCTCCATGCAAAGGTGCTGCCCCCGGTAGCAGAATAGGTATAGCGATCACCTTTGCAAATGGCAGTGGGGCCGCTCACGGCTGGGGCCGGGCCAATGGTGGTGATGGTTACAACTTTTGTAACAGTGTCGTTACTGCAAGGGTTTTGCATTATGAGCGAAACCGTATAAGTGCCCGCATTGGCGTAGCTATGCTGTGGATTGCTGATTGTAGAACTATTGGCCGCACCGGATGAAGGCTCCCCAAAATCCCAGACGTAGCCGCTGGGTGGGTATGGTACGGTTGAACAACCACTGCTAAAGGTGGCTATTGAGGGAGAATAAGAAACCACATTACATGCCACCGAAGCGCTGAACTGCTGCGGTGCGGGCTTGGTATAGGGTACGGTAAAATAGCATAGACCGGAATAAGAAATTTTTGGGGCGAGGCTGATACCACTAAACACAAAATTACATGCCGCCCCGCTCATATTCGGAGAGTTAATTACAGCTAACGACTGTAAGCCGGATGTAGCTACGTAAATTTTATTATCAATGCCTCTTTGCATCCCGCCAATGAAACTGCCATTCATATTTACTGAGTATTGAGAGGCGATAATTGCCGAGGGGCTTGCAGCGCAAACATCCCACTGGTAAAAAATAGACGTTGTGTTTGAGGTGGCAGTACCGTATAGTTTTGTACCATCCGCCGAAAACTCTAAGCCTCCTGTTTTTGCATTAAAAGTACCTCCTGCGGTAAGTAAGGTTAGTGAATTTGAAATAACACCAGTTGCCGCATCAAAATCAAACAGGTAAAAACCTCCTGGATTTAAGCTTGCTGGCGGCGTAGCGCTGGCTGTACTCACGGCCAGCTTTTTACCATCAGGTGAAATTTTCATAAAACCAGCAGCATTATATCCATGTGTGCCAACCACTTCTCCGATACTTGAAATAACAGGGGTCGTATTAAGACCATTAGCTGTGAGGAGATAGGCCCTGAAATTATTACTATTAAATTCGTGGCTTAATATCCATACATCCTTGCCATTGCAATGGCTTACAGCCACCTGCTTTTCGCAGGTTGGAGTGTAAACTGTGGCGTTTTTCACTGTTACCGAACCAAGCCCTGCGGCAAGGTTCATGTCAACAACTGAATAGCATAATCCAGATGTATATCCACCGGAGGCAAGTGTGAATATATAATATAAATTCGGGCTGCTTGGTTTTTTTACTATTATTGATTGCATGGCCCCACTCGACGGGCCTCCCAGAAGCCCGCTTCCGTTGGCCATGCCCACATGATTTTTATTCAATACACCCATCCCATTCGTATAAAACAACAAAGTGCCAGAATTGTCAGAAATAGCTGAAGTCGAGACATCGTTACTAACGTTGGTGAATGTTGTTGGTGGTGAGTTTGTAAAATCAAGCCCTGCATTTTGTCCAAACACCCATTTGCTATACTCCAGTTGGGCTTTAGCAAAACAGATGGTTGTTAGTAAGAATAGAGTAATTGTGATTTTCTTAATCATGGTATTTAGTTTTTAGTTCAATGGATTTATTAAACAACCAATTACTGAGGCTATTTAATCATTACTTGAATTTACAAATAATTTTTCAAATTAATTGCTATTTAATGTTTTAACCCCCACCGAATATAATGTTCAGTGGGGGTCATGGCTTTTTAATTGGTCTTAATCAACTTTTTATACTGTGATTTACCTTGCTGATTTTTTATTTCAACAATATAAATGGCCGCACGAAGCCCTTTGATGTCCAAATTTATTTCAGCGCCAGCCTTAACCGTTTCCAGTATTGCAAGCCTGCCTGTAATATCGCGGATACTTACTTCATAATCTGTGTTTGTATCTGAATTTACAAGCGTTAGCTTACCATCTGTCGGGTTAGGGTAAAGATTTAATCCAAAAGCGGTGTCTTCCTTCAATCCGGTTGATGTATTGGCCGTGCGCCATGCCGGGGGTGTTAAATAAGGGCTGTTACCCACACAGTCAAACAAACGATTTACTGTTACCGGGCTAATATCAAATAGACTTTGACCAATCGCAGGGATGTTGTTCATGGTGTAAAATGGGTATGGAAAACTTGATAATGGTGCATTCATGTTGATAGTTGGATTCCAACCCGGTGTGTTTACAACATATAATGGTGATTGGGTTGGATCACTGTCATCACAATAAGTTTGCCAAAGCGCGTTAGAAAAAAACTGCCCCCAAGGTGAGCAATTCATTGACCATACATTTCCGCTACCCAATGTTGGACTACCTTGTTGTCCAATTACCGCAGAGTGCGTTAGTGCCATACCTCCGAAATTATCGCACATCATATTTCCCTCCCAAACAGTATTAGGGTTATTGCCCTCAAACTGAAAACCAAAATACCCTTCTGATACCGAATTACATTCAATTCGGGGCGAAACCACCGTGCCATAATTATTGGTGCTGTATATAAGGGCAACCGAATGATCGGTAGGTGGCTGGTTCCAATTGGTTTCTGCCTGCACGGTATTAAACTGCACCGCCATGTTGTCCAGATTATTCATAATGGCAATGCCGTAGCCAGTGGCCTCAACCGTAGGGCTACCACTAAAGGTAAAATCATTCTCCACGCTTATGCTGTTACCGCTTACGGCCAGCGGCGTATTTTCCATGCCATTCACCAAAATGCCCCTGAAGGTGCGGTTAATTTTATTGCCAGCAATAACGCTTTGAGGTGCCAGACTGAAAGTTGATGAGTGATTCCCAAAGGCCCAGCCCGCTGTTATTGGGGTATTAAGTTGAATCGCATCGCCCATGTACTCACTCATATTGGGATTATTACCTGTATAAGC
>CALMNJ010000169.1 GCA_937868675.1 uncultured Bacteroidota bacterium
GTAGCTCACGAACAACTTTGGGAATGGCTTTCATGCATGGTGCCACTGATTGGTTATCATGTGGGGATGGATATTGTGTACACTCAAAAATTCCTGTGGCTTTTGTTGCTGATTCTGTTTGTAACCATAGGTGTGGCAATAACACAAGCGGTAAAGAAAAACATAACCATACAAGGCGTAATGGTTAAATTGTTTGATACCCGTAATACCTGGCTTTTGCTGGCTCTGCTTCTGCTTGTTCTTTATTTCCGAATGCCGGATATTGACGCCGGTGCTGGTTACGTTTCCATCCGCTTACTATACCTGTTTTACTTTTTCATGGTGTTGTGGCTATGCACTATCGCCAAACCGCGGTGGCTATCGGTTCTTGCCATCATGGTGGTTATCCATTGCTGTTTCAACATGGCGGTTAACCGCATCAACATTAGCCGCGGAATGCTGAACGAGGCAAATGAATATTACGATCTTTCAGAAATGATAAAACCAAACAGTATTGTTCTGCCCGTTAATGCCGCCAGTAACTGGGATCGGGGTCATTTTTCGGGATATCTCGGTGCTGATAAGCCAATTGCAATTCTTGACAATTACGAATGTGAGATTGATTATTTTCCAGTGACATGGAATATGAAACAAATTCCGGATTTCAGGTTTGGCAACATTGAACCCCTTCAGCAAAATTCGTGCTTAAAATGGCGAACCGACACAGCTCACAGTGAGATGAAGATAAACTATGTTTTTGTGAACGGAAGCCTTAAAAACCTTAACGACTCGTGTCGGATCAGGTTAGGCGCAGCACTTGAGAGAGAGTTTAATGTCATTTATTCATCGCCCAATTGCCGGTTATACGAACGAAAATAATACCATGGAACTAACTGAGAAAATACGCCGCTTCGAAAACTTTCACATTCTGCTCTGGCTGATAAAAGACACCTGCTGGATGCTGGAGGTAAAGTGGCTGGGAGCATTGATGGTGGCGCCTACTTTACTAATGGCTTTAATTATTGTATTTAAAAGCCGCCACACGCCGGAAGTACTTATCAATCTGGCCATTTTGTTCTGGATTACTGCCAACGGTTTTTGGATGCTGATGGAATTCTTTTTTGCAAATGCCTACAAGGACTTTTCCGCCATTCCCTTTGCATTAGGCTTTTTGTGTGTTGGTGTTTTTTATTACCGCAGTTATTCCTCTAAAAAGAACTGATTATCTGTGTTCACACAGCATCATTGCCCACTCGTTTTCGCTTGAGGAGCGAATGAAACGAAAACCTGCAGCCTCTGTTACGGACTTCAGTTCTTCAACATCAGTTGTAAAAAAGCCACTCAGAAGTAACCTTGTTCCTTGTTTTGAGCATGCCGCATAAGCCCTCATCTGGTCCTTCAGTATATTTTTATTTATGTTAGCCAAAATGATGTCAAACGTTCCTGCTGTTTTAAGCAGCTCAACGCCGCCTTTGTTTATTCTAATTTCCGGAAAACCGTTCCCGATGCAGTTCTCCATGGCGTTTTCCACGCACCATTCGTCAATATCAATGCCCAGAATTTTTTTTGCTCCAAGCCTGGCGGCCAGAATTGCCAGCACACCAGTGCCACAGCCCATGTCTAAAACCTCCGCACCACCCATCTCCAGCTCCATCATCTGCCTGCAAACAAGCCGTGTTGTTTGGTGATGCCCGGTGCCAAAGCTCATCTTGGGCATGATTATTAGTTCGTATTTTGTTTGGTTTGTCTGTGCATGAAAGGGAGCCCGTATGGTAAGCTTGTCGTCAATCACAATGGGATTGAAGTTCTTCTCCCACTCCTCATTCCAGTTACTGTCTTCAATTTTTTCGGTCGAGTATGTGAACGTAAAATCACCGAGCGAAAATTCATCAAGATTTAAGCCCTTGTCATCCTCTTCGCGGATGTAGGCTGTAAACCCGGTCTCGTTTGCATCAAAACTTTCGAAGGGCAGTTCGCCGAGGCATGCCATCAGTATTTCAGAGCCGGGCTGAGGCGGCGTGACCAAAAAATGGTAAGCGATATAAGGCATCAGAACGCGTTAATGATTTTACAGAAATCGTCGGCTTTCAGGCTTGCGCCGCCTATGAGACCGCCATCCACATCTGCACAGGAGAAAAGTTCGCGGGCGTTTTGTGCGTTGCAACTGCCACCGTACAGAATAGAAATGGTCTGGGCCATTGGTTCCGAAAAAATTTCGGACACTACCTTTCTTACATAGGCATGCATTTCCTGTGCCTGCTGAGGACTTGCTGTTTCGCCGGTTCCTATTGCCCAAACGGGTTCGTAGGCCAGTATTAAATTGTTTAAGCTGCTTTTCGGAAACTGACTCAGGACTTCTTTCAACTGGGTTTGAACCGTTTCAAAATGTTTGCCCGCTTTGCGTTCTGCCAGTTGTTCGCCAAAACAAAACAAAACCGTGAGATCGCTACGGAGGGCCTGATCTATTTTTTCGACCAGCTCGGTGCCGGTTTCCTGAAAGTAAGTGCGTCGCTCGCTATGGCCTACCAGCACATGCGTTGCTCCAACCGAACGAAGCATGGAAGCCGAAACTTCGCCGGTATAGGCCCCTTTATCGTGACGGCTGCAATTTTGTGCACCGCAATAAAACTCCTGTTCGCCATCAATCAAATCACATATGGTATGCAAAAAAGGAAAAGGAGGAAAAACCATGCGAACCACTTCCGTGGCAGCTGAGGAATTTACCTTTATTGCATTTACCAGACTTTCTGCTTCGGTGAGGCTGGTATTCATTTTCCAGTTGCCAGCTACAATTTTTTTTCTGTTCATGCTTATTTTATTCTTACACGCGGATCAAGCACTCCATAGAGCACATCCACAACCACATTAATTACTACAAATATAACCGCAAATACGGTTGTAGCACCCATCACAACGGGCAAATCATTATTGTTTAATGCTTCCACCACTTCGTTGCCGATGCCTTTCCAGCTGAATATTTTTTCAACAAACACCGCGCCGGCCATCAGGCCGGCAAACCATCCGGAAATGGCCGTCACAACCGGGTTAAGTGCATTGCGAAGGGCGTGTTTAAAAACAACTGTACGAAAGGGGAGGCCTTTGGCCTTTGCAGTGCGGATGTAATCCTGAGAAAGAACATCAAGCAGTGAACTTCGCGTAAGCTGAATAATTATGCTAAGTGGTCTTACGCCAAGTGTAATTGCAGGCAGAATCAGATTTTTAAGCTGTAGCTTTTGGCCCTCCCACACGTCGAGTTCATAAAGGCTCCCGGACGGATGCAAACCAGTAAATGATGAAAGCATGTACCCGAAAAGCCAGGCCACCAGCAAACCCACCAGAAAGGCAGGGGCACTCATGCCGAACACGGTTGCGAACACAAAAATACCCCGGTCAATCCACGAGTTCTTTTTAACCGCTGTTACAACACCCAAAAAAATACCCACCACAGATGCCAGCAATATGGCTGCAAAGGCCAGCACGGCCGTTTCTGGCAATGTTTCGCCGAGAATATCCGAAACCTCCCTGCGTGAAATATAACTCCGGCGGAGGTATGGAAACTTTATCACCATTGCCTTAGAAGCGCCAAGTTTAAAAAGCGGCAGCCATGAATATTTGCGCGGATTTAAATACCAGAAACTTTCGGAGTGCTGTGTGTTGTGCACCGAAAGCGGTGAAAGGTCGTTGAGGTAATTAAAATACTGCTCTGTAAGAGAACGGTTAGTCCCCAAGTCGCGGTGAATGGCATCAATCGCCTCTTTACTTGCCTGCTGGCCAAGCATCATTTGGGCCGGATCGCCAGGCAGAATATTAAAGATGAAGAAAATAGTTGTGACAACCCCCAGTAATACCAGCAGACCATAAAATAGTTTTCTGACAATAAACTTTAACACAACAACGCTTTGGGTTTAAATATAAAAATTTAAGTGTAGCCTGTTTTTAAAAATTGCTATCCTCGCTCAACTTACCATTGTGAACAGCCTGACCCGGCGTTTCAGTATTTGGAGTGATAAAATGTGCCATGGGCGGCATCGTAACGTAACACATCGGGATAGTCACCATAGGCCGCAAAGAACCAATACCGGGTATTTGAATTAATAAAGGGTAAAGACAGCAGCGCGTTAAAAAATTTCAATTTCAACGACACCGCTTTGCCAAACTGCTTGTACCCTTGAAGTGTTTTTTCTCTTTGTTCTTTGGGTTCAGCTCGTATCGTATGCTGTTTTTTGGTACCAAACTGATGCGCGGCAACAATAAACTGATTTGCCCGTATCAGCTCGAAAAAAAGTTTACTCTCTGAGTCGCTGCCGCTGAGGGCTTTGAGAAGTGCGTAACGGTTAAAAACATGCAGCTCGGTTGAGTAGTTTAATTTGTTATCCTGATAGCGGCGATACGCCTCATCCGGCATGAGCCTGTATGGTTTTACGTGTTCAGGTTTTGCTTCATTGTGGGGGACATTAACCCCCGAGAGCCAATGAACGCCGGGATGTTGTTTAAACAAGTCGGTGAGCAGCACTATGTCCGGCAGTGAAATAACTGAACCGGAAGAAAGCCATGTGATACGTAATCCACTGGCTCTTGAAACCGCCGCTTTCAGCAATTCAAAATGACTGCTGTGATCGGCCAGCAAAATAACCTGAACCTTATTTAAGCAATATGATAATGCCTTTTCGATTTGCATCCGGTATTTCTCGTGTGCCACAATCAGTATTTCCAAATTCAAGGCCGCTACGCCCTGAAAACCACTTAACGTATGTTTAATTTCGGCATCATCAAACGTGGTAATTACCACAACAACCGAAAAAACGTCAGTTTCGTTATTGCCCCTTTCTTCAATAAGGCGTTTAAGGTTGAACTGCGGCGATAAAAAACGATTGCCTTCCACCCGATACAGGCCAATCGAACTTCCCGGTAAATCAATTACTATATTGTTATCCAGCGGAAATAACTCCGAACTAAATGAAAGTAAAGGTGACCGGGCCTGCCTGGATGTGAGCAGCGATGCCTTTGTGATGGCTTTGTCTTCTTTGGCGCCGTACAAATCCACGTCAAAATCAACATCTTTTAATTTCCTGTTTTTGTCCTGCAGCAATGCGCTCTCGGGTTCAAACCATGCGTCGTAGCGTGCGCCCGAGCTATGTAGATCAGAAAACAAATACTCTTTGAGCGAACTCTGCAATGTTGATTGAAAAACGCCGCTGGTTAAAGCGTTTGTTCCTGGCTCTTCAAAATTTGTACTCAAGGACAAACGCGGAAAAACAAAATACGTTTTGCTGCTTGTGAGGTAATGAATAAAGTGTTTTTTCCAGGAATGAAGTCCCCATTGCTGGATGTATTCAGGAAAAGGCGTGTTTCCAATAAGCTCCGGATTTTCTTTGAACCAGTCCCTGAATGCCTTCCACTGCTGAGCTGTCCAGGCCTGGCCCCAGGAGGAAGCCACCTGCATAAAATACACATCGGTGCCATCGTCGAGCGCCTTAAAAGGGTAAAAGCAACTTTCGGCCACCTCATAATTATAGAGTGAAATACCTGCAACCCCATTTTCGGGAGCATAAAAATCAAGTGCCTGTTCGGCGTAGCTGTAA
>CALMNJ010000170.1 GCA_937868675.1 uncultured Bacteroidota bacterium
TACAAAATTGGAACAAAAGAAAAACCGATGGTATTAAAAACGCCACCTTTAACAAGTGAATACACCATGCACGTTGATCAAAAGGATGGCAAAGAGGTTTTGGTTTGCACGGTAGGTAAAACGGTGCTGTTGTACAATCTTGACATCATTAATGACCTGCATAAAATGCTCAAAAAACACAAAGACTGGATGGAGCTGGGTAGTGCCGACGAGCAAAAACCAGCCAAAGAAGGAACCGTTGAAGCGTGGGGCCGCTCCGAAAGCAATCCGGCGGGAGGCTGGTACGGCCTTAAGAAAGGACTTCGTGGAAGAGTAGGTATGTATATTCCGCCACTGATGGAAGCGCTTGGACTTGCAGAAGTGACACACGAGGCCAAAAACAATAAAATGAGAGCGCTATAGCCCCCTGAATTAAACCGGATTGGGTTCTGTCTTAAATGTTCTAGCAACACGTGCAAAGTATTCCTTGTCTTGGCTATCATGTTGTTGAAACAAATCAATAAAAGAAAAACGTTCATTTTAAGTGTTTCAACGTTAACACTGCTTATCGTTTCTGTAATCAGTATTTCGTGCAAAAAAAAGAAAACCAACGAGGGTCTTTACAAAGAGTGTAAAGCCACCGATCTTTCGTTTTATCAGGGAAAGGACAGCGTATATGATGCCAGGGCGGCAGCCCGCATGGTAAATTCGAACTAAAATTTAATGCAAAAGCGGCGGCTTCGTTGGGCCCGGATGGAAAGCTACCGGAGCGGGCAAGTTTCAGCGAAGGCTCGTTAATCGTAAAAGAATTTTACGAAAACAACGAATTAGCACTGTATGTGGTAATGAAAAAAGACAGTAAGTCAAATTTTGCATCCAACGCCTGGGTGTGGGTCGGGCATAAACCAAACGGCGATGTGGGCTACAACTGTCTTTAAATGGAAATGCCAGTATAAGCTGTCATGCCACAGCCACCGCCCGTGACCTCACACGATCCTTCGATTTACGGCGCTTATTGCTTCAGCAACTTCAGCGGTGGCAAATGCCCCCAGCTGCCCGACACCTGTAGAATATAAACTCCGTTCGCCTGGCCGGCGAGGTCTATTTCGCAATGGTTGGTGGTGGTTTGGATGCTGTAAACCCGTTCGCCGGTTATACTCAATACATCAACCTGTGCACTCTCAGTACCGGCAGGCAGTTGCAGCGCATACGTGCCGTGGCCGGGGTTAGGATAAACCTGCACGGGGGCATTTAACTGGTTATCACCAACGCCTAAACAGGCCCACACGCTCATGGTTACAGTGCTTGCACAACCGGTAAGGGAGTTGGTTACGGTTAAACTATACGCGCCAGGGGCATTAGCTACCAAGGATGGTTGATTGATCGGAATTACAGTAGCCGATGAGGGAACAGTCCACAAATACGTATAATTTGGATTTTGCACAATGGATGGCGCAAGTTGAACGGTACCGTTGGGGCAAAGGATTACGTAATAACCCTGAGGCTGTTGTACCTGAGGAAAATCGCGAAAATCCAGAATGGTAATTACCGTGGTGCTCATGCAGCCATTACTGAGGTCTTTGACCACCAACGTGTAAAGTCCGGCAGATGCGACGGTGTAGGTACTGGATATGGCCAAACTTGGCTGTGAGTTGGGGCCAAACCACTGGTAACCCTGCACCGGACCACCCGGTGGAAAAAGGCCACCCGGAGGAATTCCGCTTGATGATTGATTTACGAGAGTAAGGGTTTGCGATTGACAGGTTAAAGTGCCAATGCCTGCAGATATCAGGGCCTTGGGAGGGAAAAGGTTTTGAAACACGGGTACTACCGTTTTGGTTGTGCAGGCATTGTTAGGGTCGGTTACCGTTAGCGAATAGTTACCTACAAGTGTATTAGTGGGCTGCGCAGTATTGCTGCTCACAACCATGCTGCTTGAAGTAACACTGCCGGTTGGGTTTGAAAATTGCCACAAAAACTGAGCATTGCTGGTGCTGCTGCTGGCTTGTATGGTTTGGGTAGGTGTGTTGCAATTCAGGATGATGAACGTCGGGTTTAGGTTAATAGCAGGACCAATGGTGTTGGAAGCAACAGCAAAGGACGCGGTGTAAACCGACGAGCCAGCCGTGCCAACAAGCGAATAGTTGCCGGCGGCAGCGGTAATCAGCACCGAACCGGTAACATTACCTGTCGGCGTGTTCCATACATAGGTTACTGATCCCGCCGTGTAATTACAGCTGGCCATGAGGTTGATGCTGGGAGTTGCACAGGTAATGGTATAAGTGCCTGTATTATTAACGGGGCTTACGGTAAAATTGGTTTGGGCGTTCACACCAACGAAAGTAAGCGAAAGCAGAACAATGAGCGATTTAGGTTTCATACAAGTTAGATTTGTCCAAATGTAATTCTTTTCGGGATTTTATGCCAGAGCAGTGGGCTTCGATTAATGGAATATGTTTTAATTAAACGGAGGCATTTTTTCTATTCACTTAAATGACCATCGTACATAATTTTATCGAAAATAAACCAACAATTGAAAAAGCTGGAACAATATTAAAGGCGAGAATAGGTTATTATTTGACCTATAAGAAATTGAAGAGGAAGATTAACCGCTAAATATAAAAGCATCGCCTATAACGCAATCCCGGTAGAATTGATGGAAAAGCATTTTGCCTGTTTTGGATGGTACTTAAGCTACTCAAATTCCTTCGGGTAGCAGATAAAATGTTTGGTAACGGTTTTGCTGAGGCTTTGCAGGTTAAGCAAATCGCTGGCCTGTGCCACATCCACCAGGCTGCCATTATTCATCAGAATGTTTATATTGAAATTGGTTGCGTTGTAGGCGCTGTTGTTTACCGTATCGGTAAATACAAAGTAGCCCGCCTCGCGCTTGGTAATCTGGTATTTTTGTGCCACAGCCGCCAGCAGCCTGTTTTTGTGTGCGGTAAGGATGGGCATGTTTTGTATCTCTACGCGCAGTAATTTTCGGTCAAGCAGGTTGGCGCACAAACGGGCCAGTATTTTGTCCTCGTCCTCGGTCCAGGCTTTAATGGAGGCTACCACATCGTTATCATCAAGTTTCGAGAATGTATCGAGCAGGGTTTCGTTATTTAAAAAATCCTGCATCACGTAGTTGTGTTTTAAAAATTCCCGCAGGGCAGGGGTGGCAAACAGCGTGCGGCCCTGCGTACTGATTTCCTTGGCCCTGCGCAAAATATTAACCAGTAAGGTTTCGGCGCCCAGCACGGTTTTGTGAAGGTAAACCTGCCAGTACATTAGGCGTCGGGCTATCAAAAATTTTTCGATGCTGTAAATGGCCTTTTGTTCAACAACCAGCTCGTTGTTTACCACGTTAAGCATTTTAATAATACGGTCGCTACTGATTACGCCTTCGCTCACCCCGGTAAAAAAACTGTCGCGCTTCAGATAATCCAGCCGGTCCATGTCCAGCTGCGAGCTTACAAGCTGGTGCAGAAAATATTTTTTATATCGGTTGTTGAACACCTTTATGGCAAGGCTTAGCTTGCCTTTAAACTGCCTGTTGAGCCTGTCCATCAGAAGGCTGCTTAGTTTTTCGTGGCTGAGGCCCCGAACAATGCTATGCTCCAGAGCATGCGAAAAGGGTCCATGCCCCACATCGTGCAGCAAAATGGCAATAAGGGCGGCCTGTTCTTCTTCTTCTGTAATGTTCACGTCTTTTTGGCGCAGGGTGTGGATAGCTTCCTGCATCAGGTGCATGGCGCCCAGCGCATGATGAAAACGGGTGTGCAGGGCGCCGGGATACACCAGGTTTGTGAGCCCGAGTTGCTTGATACGCCGCAGACGCTGAAAGTAGGGGTGGTTGATGAGGTCGTAAATAAGCTCGTTAGGAATAGTTACAAAGCCATAAATAGGATCGTTAATGATCTTGCGCTTATTGGATGGCATCGGAGAAAACTAAAATTCGTTAATTAAAATAATAGAGATAAATTTAGTACGTTATTTTTAA
>CALMNJ010000171.1 GCA_937868675.1 uncultured Bacteroidota bacterium
ATGGTACTGATATAGCCTTTAAATTTTTTGAATACCGTATTGATTTTACCACTGATATCGTTGAGCATATTGGAAGTGTCAGGCACCTTTCTGGTATCTGCCGCAATCGAAATGTTGGTAATGGCACCCTGACCAGAGGCCTGCACACATGTATCCTGATACTGCGCTTTCTCAACTTTTAAACATTGATTGGTATCGGGCACCGTAATGCTGTAATAGCCATACTTGTCGGTGGTAACCGCCGTAAGGGTTGTTTTATCGAATATGGTTACGTTGGCTAGTTTCTGCGATGTGTTTTTATCTACCACATAACCACTCAGCTCGTTGGTTTTAGTGCCTGCCGGTTTTTCCTTCAGGATAATGTAATTGCTTTTTTGCTTGTAGGTAATGTTTTTAGGAAAAATAAGGGCCAGCGCCTCACGCACTGTTTTTTGCCTCAATTTCAGGGTGACGGGACCCAGCCCTCCAATGAGTGAGGGTTTGTAAGAAAACACCAGTCCGGTTTGTTCGCGTATCTTTTGCAATGCACCCTGCACGGGCTCATTCACCAGCTCCAGATTTACCTCCCGCTCAAGCGGTGGCACCAGGGCAAACATGCTTTGCGCCAAGAGCACACATAATAAAAACAGGATGCGTTTCATGAAAAAACTACTCTTTGCAGGCTTCGCCTTTCAAAATGTACTGGTCTCCTTTTATCTCAACATCAAGATCCAGTGTTTCGGCAATCACCGAAACCATCAGCTCCAGCGATTCGTTATCAAACTGTACCGTGAGGCGGCACTGGGCCAGTTGCTGATTTTGCAGCACAATATTGCTGCCATACACCTCATTAATCTTTACCAGCGCATCGCCCAACGTGCTGTTGTTGAAATTAAATTGTTTGGTTCGGTAAGCATTCACATTCAGGTTCATGCTGGTTTCGGTGCGCACAAACACACCTGTGTTTTTATTATAAATGGCCCGCTCGCCCTTCACCAGCTTTAGTCCCTGGGCCTGTTCGGTATAAAACTGAACCTCGCCACTTTCAACCACTACCTCCACAGCCGTATCACCCGAAAGTGTTTTAACATTAAACGCCGTACCAATATCTTTTACCAGCACATCGCCTACCGCCACTACAAAAGGCTCGGCTTCGTTGTGCACCACTTCAAAAAAGGCTTCTCCTTTTAGCTTTACACGCCTCTGGCCTTTTACGGCTTCGTAACTGATTTCCGAGTTACGGTTCATAAATACCTTACTGCCATCGGGTAATTTTTGCTCTACCTGGGTATTGGCGGCCTGGTATTTAATGCTTTGTGTTGATTCAGCGAAAACAACTTTAAATACAACCGCAAGGCCCACGACCAAAAACAAGGCAGCGGCAGCGCGCAAAAATGACGGATGCCTGTAAAACGGAATTACCCTGGCCTGTTTTTCGGTAAGGCGCTTTTGTAATTTGTTCCAGGCCGCATCGGTATTTACCGGTATGCGGGGTGTTTGCCCTGCCCCGGCTGCGTATATTTTTTCATAGGCAGCAAACAGCGCTTCGTTGGCGGTATCGGCGTTTCGCCAGTCGCTGAGCATTGCGGCCTCGTCGGGCGCAGCGTCGCCTGCCAGGTATCTGGCTATTACATCCTCTATATTTTCAAAACTCTGCTCCATTTACGAAACAAACCACCAGAGCCATAAAAGCCCCGGTAAATAATCTTTTAATTTTTCCCTGAGCAACTTCAGGGCCTTGCCCATGTGGTTCTCAACGGTTTTTACCGATATATCCAGCCGCTCGGCTATTTCCTGATACTTCAGGTTTTCAAAACGGCTCAGTTTAAATACCATGCCGCACTGTTCGGGCAACTCGCTTACCGCAGTACCAATGCGCTTGTGAAGCTCCCTGGCGTGTATGCTCTCCTCCCCGTTCACTGTGCCTCCGGCCATGGCCTTCACTTCCTGCGAATAAGCCAGTTTTACCTTGCCGTGTTTTATCCGGTTAAGGCAATCGTTGTGCGTAGCCCGGTACAGATACGACTTCACGGATATGTTAATCTCAAGCGATTCTCTGCGGCTCCATAAGTTAAAAAACAGGTTCTGTACAGCTTCCTCGGCCTCATCCAAATCTTTAAGGATGGTTTGCGCATACCCGCACAGGGGCTTGTAATACATACGAAACAAGTCCTCGAAGACCTGCTTGTCGCCCGAGCGTATCCGATGCCAGTATTCCTGTCCCTTGTCCTGCAAAACTGTTATTCCAGGCCCAAAGATACTGTTTAGCATAAATTAAAACCATCAAAGAACAACTCTATGACACCCGGAAAGGTGTTTACCCCTAATGGTCACCTGTTTTTTTTAAAAAATAACCAATGTCAGGTATTGTCTATATATCACCCTAAATGTTATGTTTGTGCTTAAACTTCAAACAATTAACATTATGGCAGATCTTCCCAGCATTATTAACGAAAGCAATTACCTGAAGGTAGTTGATTGCGAGCCCCTCAGCGTGAGCCCTCCACCGGCCAACTGCAGCAACCAGATCACCCTCGAGTGCACCATCAGCGGCGGTTCCTCTTCCAAAACAATCTCGTATTCCATTTCAAGCAACTCGTCAAACAGCGCAATGGTGGATTACAGCAGTCAGGAAAACACGATCACCATACTGATCAATGATTCGGGCGCCAATAACGGAACTCCGTTCAATGGCTCTCTTAACTTTGATCCGGGCGAATTTACCAGTGTGGAAATTGATGCTAAAAAGAACGGGGAAAAGGTTGGTAAGCTAAAACACAAGATCAACTACAATACCGAATAAAACGTAAGCCCACTCAGGTTTGAACCGCCTTGCCGGCATAGTGCTTGCCTTACTTTTTATTATTCACAATAATAAGGTCCTCGCCGTATCTGATACCCTGGGCCTTAACGCAAAGGTAATGAAGGCGCGGCAGGCATTCGGTCGTCTTATTTCGTCCGACCCCGCCGGCGCATACCATGCGCTTTTAAATGTATTGTCCGTAAAAGAGTTGGCGCAAAACGAAACCCTGCTGCTTCAGGTAATGACCGACAAAGCCGAATGGTTTAAAAACACCGGCGAGCTTGATTCTGCCTTATCGGTCGGTTACCAAAACCTTAAACTGGCTGGCGGGCTTCAATCCGATTCGCTTACTACGCCGGTTTACCTGCAACTTGGGGTAACCTGGCAAAAAAAAGGAATTAACGACAGTGCCCTCAAATACCTGCAGAGCGGTGCCACACTTGCGCAAAATCTGAACCATAAAAAACTGATGGTAAAGTCGTTTTATTACCTGGGTGCTTTTTTCAACAGCACCGGTAATAAAGAAAAAGCCTTTACTTACTTTGACCGCAGCTACAAAGAAGCCCTGACACTGAAGGATGATTTTTTGATGGCCTTTGCCCTCGACGGACTTGGAGCTTTTTACACCGAAAATGGAGAGTACAATAAAGCACTGAGTGCTTTTCAAAAATCGGCTGAAATGTATGGCACACTGAACAACAAAATTTTTGAAGCCCGCGCCTGGAACAACATCAGCCTGATTTATGATAATATTGATTTGTATGAAGAAAGTATCAGGTACGCATTAAAAGCCATTCAAGTTTTCAAAGAACTAAACTCCGAAAACGACCTGATGTTGAGTTACTTAAATCTTGGCACAACCATGGGAAATCAGGAGAGGTTCAACGAGAGTTTGAACTACTATGCCATGGCCGAAGCCCTCGGTAAAAAACTAAACAGCCTCGAAAATCTGCAAACCATATATTGCAATATTTCGGGGATTTATACACAGAAAGGCGAACACAAAAAAGCCCTTGAATATTTTGAAAAGTATGCGGAGCTGAAAGACAGTTTAATGAACCTTGGGAAACAAAAGTATATCAGCGAACTGGAAACCAAATTTGAGGTGCAGCAAAAGGAACACGAAAAACAACTCAGTTTAGCCGAAGCAGCGCTTCAAAAACGCCGCTCGTTTCTGTGGCTTTCTGCCGCCTGTTTTTTGCTGGTGGCCGGCACACTGCTGCTGTTTTATTACCGGCAAAAAGTAAGAAGCACCCGTGAACTTGCCGAAAAAAACGAGCAACTATACCGCAAACGGTTAAACGAGATCATCAAAGAACAAGAACTTAAATCCATCAACCAGATCATGGAAGGACAGGAGAACGAACGCCGGCGAATAGCCGAAGACCTTCACGACCGGCTTGGCAGCATGCTGGCTACTGTGAAACTGCACTTTAATGCCGTGGAGCAGAAAATAGAATCGCTCGAACTAAAAAGCATGGATCAGTACCAAAAGGCCAATAAGCTGCTGGATCAGGTTTGTGACGAAGTAAGAAAAATAGCCCACAACATGGAGTCTGGCGTACTGGTAAATTTTGGCCTGCTACACGCCCTTACCGATCTTAAAGAAGCCCTTGAACAGTCAAGCGACCTGAAAATACAGGTGCATGCCTTTGGTATTAAACAACGCCTGGGCAGCGATATTGAAATAAGTCTTTACCGCATTATACAGGAACTGCTTAGCAATGTGCTTAAACATTCAGGGGCCACGGAGGTAAACATTGATTTGAATGCGGGTACCGATTCGCTAACCCTGATGGTGAGCGACAATGGTAAGGGATACGACACCGCCAACACCAGCGGCAGTGGCATGGGACTGCGCAATATAGGCGGGCGTGTAGCCCGGCTCAATGGAAAATTTTATGTAGATTCGGGAACGAAGAACGGCACAACCAATATTATTGAAATTCCCCTCCATCATGATCCGGGTTCTGATAGCTGACGACCACCAGATGTTTATTGACGGACTAAAGTCGCTGCTGGAGCGCGAGTCTGGCATAGAAATAACCGGCTCGGCCAACAACGGCACACAGGCACTGGAATGCATCGAAGCCCAAAAACCCGACGTGGTTCTGCTTGACATTAATATGCCCGAAATGAACGGCATTAACACCACGGCGCTCATTCGCAAAAAATATCCGGCTGTTAAGGTGCTGATCCTTACCATGTATAAAACCAAGGGCTTCATTAACGGGCTCACCCGCACTGGTGCTGCAGGTTATATTTTAAAAAACACCAGTCATTCCGAACTCATGGAAGCCATCAGAACAGTGGCCGCAGGCGGCACCTTTTTCAGCAAGGAGGTAGCCGAAACCCTCAGCGATAAAAAACCGAGATTTGAAGTACACAGCGACGCCAGCCTTTCCAAACGTGAAATTGAGATCATTCGTGAAATAGCCAAAGGTCTAACCACCAAACAAATTGCCGAAAAACTTTTTATCAGCTATTACACCATCGAAACGCATCGCAAAAACATCCTCAGTAAATTACAGCTTACCAATACCGCCGAGGTAATTTTATATGCCTCGCAAAGCGGGCTGCTGGATTAAGCACTGCATTTCAATTTTCCTTACGCTGCATAAATTAATTCCTTTACCTTCGTGGCCATGAATTTTTGGACCAGACTAAGGTTTTATCTCTTCGGGTTCGGGCTCGGGCTCATACTCGTTATTGCCATGTTTGGCAACCGCAGCTGCACCACTCCCAACGAAATAAAAGTAAACGAATTGCGCGCGCAGTATTTCCAGCTATCCGACAAGGCAAAGTGCAAACTGCGTTGCCTGCGCATCAACGAGTTTATGCTGCGCCTCGAACTCAGGCACTTTAAGGTAAATTACGATGTGAGCGACATTCACAAAAAGCCATGCGGCGACTATTATCTGGAGCCAAAAGAAGGTCACGAATCCGAATACAACTACAAGCTCATTGTTCGCGATTGCGATACCATTTCGCGTATTGAAGACATCAGCCTTTCTTCGGCCATTAGCTGCACATGTCAATAGAGCCGCTTTATACCCCCGACTATTTTATGCGCGAGGCACTTAAGGAAGCGCAAAAAGCCTTTGAAGCCGACGAGGTGCCCGTGGGTGCGGTAGTGGTGGCTGGCGACCGTGTTATTGCAAGGGCGCACAACCTTACCGAGCGCCTCAATGATGTAACGGCCCATGCCGAAATGCAGGCCATTACGGCAGCTGCCAATGCGCTGGGCGGCAAATACCTCAGCGACTGTACCCTTTACGTAACGCTTGAACCCTGCCTGATGTGTGCCGGAGCGCTGGCCTGGAGCCAGGTAGGCAAAATAGTATATGGTGCGGCCGATTCCAAAAAAGGCTTTTCAAAAATTGAGGGTGCCGTGTTGCATCCCAAAACCGAAGTGCAGAGCGGGCTTATGGAGGCTGAATGCGCCAAACTGCTGAAGGACTTTTTTGCGAAGAAAAGAGGAAACTCGTTTCTACAATGAACTTAATAAAACGCAAAAAGTGCTGCGCAGAAACTTGTTCCGGCAGCACTTTTCTTAGATCCTTGTTTATTTGGATATAGAGAGTTTTTGAGTTTCGGTTTTGTTTTTGGAAATCATTTTTATTTGGTATATACCATTATCAACCCCTCCCGTATTAATTCTGAAATTCTCGGCATCGCGGTTTTTTAATTCTGTATTCGATATTATTTTACCATAACCATCGGTGAGGCAAATTGTTAATGGATACATTTGTTTATCACGCGGTAAACTTACCTCCACATAGTCTTTGGCAGGATTGGGGAATACAGCAAACATCCGTTCGTTATTTCCAGTAAGTGGTATTTTGGTAATGGCGTCACTGTTACCCGAAGGATTAACGGGATGTCCAATTCTCTCAACCTGCAGGGATTCCATGGTAATGGCAGAATAACAAAACGTCATGCACTTTCTGCAAATAGCGTTGCCTCGCTCATCATATTGCGTTACACAAACCACATAGGTACCCGGAGCTGTATAATTATGAGGCGCAATGGGCGTATTAAAGGACCAAGCATGTGGGCTACCATCACCCCAGTCAACTTCATATGAGTGGATTGCCGCATCAGACATGGGGTCGAAAGTAACGGTAGCAGACCCATCGGAATTAAATACGGATTGAAGATTAAAGTTCAAGGTGCAGTTGTTACAATTTTTAAGACATACATTATCAAACCCCCATGTTTCGTTTGGTGCCGCATTCAGATCAATCGGAAAACTGAGCCGAAGGGAGTTATCCAAAATGGTATTGAAGTCGTTAAAAGTTAGTCCGGCAGGTACCGACCAGAAACCATCGGTGTTACTTGGTAAAGTTGGCCCGGAGGCATGTTCAATGGGTGCGCAAATTCGCACCCAGTCACTGTGTTCGGTTCGAGGAGTTGTTGCGGTAAAGGTGATGTATCGGCCGGTACCAATCCCGTTTACAACATCCTCAATAAAAATTACAGGATAAAACGTTGGATTTGGTATGGCCCCCGACGTCATCAGTTTAATGTCGAAACAAAGGCATCGCCCTAAATGATTCAAACCCAGATGCTGATAATCAACACTGTTTCCAAACGAAGATGCTCCGCTATTATCGTTTACACTGGCATACTGCGAGTTGTCAAGCGTGTTGCCGCCTAAAAAGTTTATGTTATTTGTGTTTACCCCTACCCAGTTACCAATTGGGTTAGGGTTTTCAAACGTTGAACAGGGCAATTGGGCTTTACCGGTAAGCACTAGTATAATTGCTACAACCAGCCATGA
>CALMNJ010000172.1 GCA_937868675.1 uncultured Bacteroidota bacterium
TTCCGGTATTTATCAAACTCATCGCTAACCTTCAGAAGTTTATCACGATCAAATTTCAGGGTTTGTGAGAAAGCGGTTTTGGGAGCAAAGGCCATTAACAGGGCCATACACACCAACGCAAGGGTGCCGCAGCGTTTATGGAAAACAAATAAGGGAAAATGCATTAACCGTAAAAGTAAAAAATATAAGGCGTTTAAGTTTTTGGTTGAACGGATAAAGTATGGAAGGCTTTTTACACAAAGTCCAAACGTTTTGTAGAACAACCGGTAAGGACTGGATTTTGTATGGGCCTTATCCGCCTTCTTCCTGTATTTCAAGCCAGCGCATTGTTTTTTCATCAATGGATACGGAAAGCGCTTTAAGGGCTGCGGTTAGCTCCTGTATTTTTTCATAGTTACTTCCGCAGGCAGCAAGCGTTGCTTCCAATTCGGTTTTCTTTTTTTCCATATCCGGAATTTCTTTTTCGAGCATTTCAAGCTCGCGCTGCACTTTGTATGATCGTTTTTTTGCAGGCGGGGTTTTAACCGTATCGGTATTTATTTCCGGCGCACTTGTGGTGCTGGTTTCCTTTTCGCCATCCTGAGGCTTACCGTTTCGCCATTGCTTCCATTCGCGGTAATCGCTGTAAGTGCCTGGATAATCTTTTATTTCACCATCGCCTTCAAACGCAAACACGTGATCAACCAGGCGGTCCATAAAATAGCGGTCGTGGCTCACAATAAGCACACAGCCTGCAAACTCATCCAGAAATTCCTCCAGGGTTTGCAGCGTCACAATATCCAGGTCGTTGGTGGGCTCATCCAGAATTAAAAAGTTAGGATTCTTCACCAGCACGGTAAGCAAATACAGGCGGCGTTTTTCGCCGCCACTCAGTTTGCTCACATAACTATACTGCACATCGGGCGGAAAATTAAAACGCGTAAGTAACTGCGATGCCGAAAGGCTTGAACCGTTGGCCAACGGAATAAATTCAGCAATCTCTTTCACCACCTCAATAATGCGCTTGTCCTCGCTGAGGTTAATGCCACCCTGCGAGTAGTGGCCAAACACCACCGTGTCGCCCACCTGCACTTTGCCGCTGTCAACATCGGTTTCGCCAAGTATAATTTTCAAAAGGGTGGTTTTTCCGGCACCGTTTTTCCCAACTATTCCAATTTTTTCGCCTTTAATAAAAGTGTATGTAAATGGCTCGAGTATTACTTTGTGGCCATACGTTTTTGTGACTCTGTGCAGTTCCACAATTTTCGAACCCAGCCGTTCCATTTTTACGGTCAGCTCAATTTTTTTATCGTTGCGCCGTTGTTTTGCTTTCTGTTCAATATCGTCAAAGGCATCCACTCTGGCCTTGGCTTTTGTTCCGCGGGCCTTTGGCATTTTCCGTATCCACTCCAGTTCGCGCCGGTATAGGTTTTTGGCCTTGTCAATTTCGGCGTTTCGGGCAGCCTCGCGTTCGGCTTTTTTTGTGAGATAGTATTCAAAGTCGCCGCGGTATTCAAACAGTTCACCCTTATCGAGTTCCAGAATGCTGTCGCACACCGCATCCAGAAAATAACGGTCGTGGGTTACCAGCAGCAAACTCAAAGCCGAATTCTGCAGGTAATGTTCCAGCCACTCAATCATTTCTATATCCAGATGATTGGTGGGCTCGTCCATAATGACCAGATCGGGCCGGTTAATGAGCACCAGCGCCAGGGCCACCCGTTTTTTTTGTCCGCCGCTCAGCGTGGCAATGGGCTGGGTAATGGTGTCAATTTCGAGTCTTGACAAAATTTCGTTAATGTTTTTTTCGTACTCCCAGGCGTTCAGCTCGTTCATCATGGCCAGCGCCTCGTCCAGGTCGTGATTGGTGTGGCTGTTGCTTTGCGAGGCGTTGAGCGCGGCTTCGTAACGCTGTATGGCCTTTACATAAACATTATCGGCACTATGCACAATTTGCGAAACGGTGAGCGATTCATCCAGCGTAAAGTTCTGGTCGAGAAAAGCCACGCTGATCCCTTTGCGAAACACCACCTCTCCTTCGTCAGCAATCTCAATGCCTTTAAGAATTTTAAATAAGGTGGTTTTGCCCGATCCGTTTTTGGCCACCAGCGCCACTTTGTCGCCATGGTTAATGCCAAAACTGATCTGGTGAAACAGGGTTTTTGTTCCGTATGATTTTGACAGCCCGCTTACTGATAAAAGGTTCATTGCGCGGCAAAGGTAAGCGATGCCTGCAAATAAACGCCATCAAATTATTTTAAGCAAAAAACCCCGCTGGTTGCGGGGCTTTCTTATTAACGATAAAGAATAATTAGTTCACCTTGCTGTAATCCTTGGTGCCGGCCACTGCGCCGCTTTCGTCCCAACTGGTCCACACACCGGCTTTTTCGCCGTCGTGGTAATTCATTTCAAAACGTT
>CALMNJ010000173.1 GCA_937868675.1 uncultured Bacteroidota bacterium
TATGCGGCTCAAACAAAACAACTTATGGAGGATAAGAACCACGATTACGGCGAGGCCTGGCGCGATATGCGCATGAGTTCGCTTACGGACCTTATCCTTATGAAAATTTTCCGCGTTAAACAAATAGAGGATAATCTTGGTAAAACAATAATAAGCGAGGGGGTTGACGCAAATTATATGGACATGATTAACTATTCGGTTTTTGCCCTGATTAAATTGTCGGAAGAAAAAGAACAAACCGTATAAAACTTTCCTTACCATGAAAAACTTTTTCTCTTCAAAAATTTTCCGATTCATCTGGTCGGCCGCGCTGGCCGCCCTCATTTACATGGTATGCCCGCCCTGTTTCAGTAAAACAGTTTTACTCGTTCTTCTGGCAGTACAACTCCTGCTCATCAACATGGCGCACATCATTGGCAGTTTTGTAATTGTTACCCACATTGCGCGCGTGGCTGTCGGTGGACTTTTTATCTTCTCGGGCTTTATAAAAGCCAACGACCCCCTTGGCTTTAGCTACAAACTGCAGGAGTATTTTGAAGTGTTCAAGGAGGCCACCGAAATTTCCATCCTTGATACCATTTATGAATGGTTCGCCCATATGGCCCTGCCCCTTGCGGTAATTATTGTTGCCAGCGAACTTGTACTCGGAATAATGTTGCTTATAGGGTTTAAACGAAACCTCACACTTTGGTTGTTGTTTGCACAAATAGCTTTCTTCACTTTCCTTACTTTTTATTCTGCCTGTTTTAACAAAGTAACTCATTGTGGGTGCTTCGGCGATTTCTGGAAGCTGACTCCCTGGGAAAGTTTCGGAAAGGATGTTGCACTCATGATTCTTATCACACTCCTTTTTGCGGGCAAAGAAAACATCAACCCTTTATTTACCGATGCGCTCACCGGAACTGTATTCCTGATCGGTTTGGTAGTATCAGTTGCATTTCCCATTTACGCCTATCGTAACCTGCCTCCTCTCGATTTCAGAGCTTATGCTCCGGGCATGAACATTAAGGATAACATGAAATATCCACCCACCTATAGGCCCGACAGTATTGAAACGGGTTTTATTTACGAGAACCTTAAAACCGGCGAGAAAAAACACTTTAATATGTCAAATTACCCCTGGCAGGATACCCTTAACTGGAAATGGGCTGCTACTGACAATGTGGTAATCCGTCCCGCTATTGATGCGCCTAAAATTACCGACTTTAATATCAGCAGCCTTGATGGGGCAAACATTACCGACTCGCTGCTCAACGATAAAAACTATAGCTTCTGGCTTGTGGCTTACGACCTTTCAAAAACCACCGACGACGAGGTATTACATGCCAAAATAAACGATTTCTATAAACTGGCCCATGATGCCGGCATTAATTTTGTGGCGTTTACTGCTAGTGGTCCCGGCGAGATCAGTGATTTTAAGCATAAATATAGCGCCCTTTACGATTTTGCAACAGTAGACGGTACGGTGCTTAAAACCATGATTCGTAGCAATCCTGGCCTTATGCTCATGAAAAACGGAACCGTTGTTGCCAACTGGCATTACAACAATTTTCCGGTTTTCAGCGACGTAAAAAGCAAGCTCATGAAATGATACTCAGCGCTTCATAAACAGGGGGCCTCCGGTTTACAGTTATTCACTGCCCAGGGCTAATAAATAGGCCCCTCCCCTCGCTTAATCACTGCTTAATGCTATAAATTTGCTCTAATGGCACGGCTTACGGCCTTCCTGATAATACTATTTTGTTGTGCTGCCGAAATGGTTTTTTCGCAAAGTGATACCCTTACGTTCAAAGATATGGGAGATCTGCTTTATCAGGAAAAAAAATATAACGAAGCGCTTGACCTATATAACAAATTCATAGCACTTGATTCGCTTAATTCGGATGCCCATTATAAAAAGGGGCTGGTAATGTATGCACTCAAAAAGGATTCGGATGCAATTGCAGAATACGACAAAGCCATTCTGCTCGATGCACAGCGTTACGAGTACTTTTATAACCGGGGACTCAGCAAATATTTCCTGAAGCAGCACGAGCAATCTGTACTTGATTTTACAAAGGCCATACAAATCAAACCCGAATTTGTTAACGCATATGTATATCGCGGTGCGGCTTATTTTTCGATGGCAAAGGACAGGGAATGTGTAGTTGATGAAACAACGGCCCTTACATTCGATCTTAAAAATGTAAACGCTTATTACTACCGGGCGCTCTCACGCAATCAGCTGCACGATTATAAAGGCATGCTCGACGACATGAATAAGGCGCTGGAAATAAAAGAAAGTTACGAGTATTATCATTACCGGGGCGTAGCCCGGTACGGAATGAAGGAGTATCAGGTGGCGATTGCGGACCTCAGCAAAGCTATTTCGCTGAAACCCGATTACGTGGCCTCCTATTTTGAACGCGGTATGAGTTACCTGCTGGAGGGCGACGACTTAAAAGCAATTAGAGATTTTAATAAAACGATAGAACTTAAGCCCGGAATGACTAAAGCTTTCCATTATAGGGGCCTTGCAAAAAAATACAAAGGCCATATTACCGGTGCCTGCCTTGATCTGAAAAAGGCGTTGCAAATGGGCTACACCAAATCGGAAGAGGAGCTCGAGAAAATAAACTGCAATTAATCTGAGACACAAAAAGGCAGAATTACATTGTTAATTCTCCTTTTCAGCTTTTTAATTAAGCCCGGCCTAGTCGCCACAACATACATTGGTGTGACCAGAGTGCGCTGACGAAGGTACTTTGTTTTTTGTAAGGGAGATTAAATTCCCTTGCTGTGCTTTCAACTATTTTCGAGATTTGAGGGTAGTGCACATGGCAGATGGTTGGGAATAAATGATGCTCAACCTGGAAGTTCAATCCACCAACAAGCCAGGTGAAAATCGGATCACGTGTGGCAAAGTTCATGGTGGTGTGAAGCTGATGCACGGCCCAGTGATTTTCCAGGTTTCCGTTTTCGTCAGGCAAAGGGAACTCCGTTTCCTCTACAACGTGAGCCGGTTGAAAAATAAGCGCCAGTACGAGCCCGGCCATGTAATGCATAATTAAAAATCCGCAAATCCAGTTAAGAACGGTCATTTCCGGAATCAGAAAAAGCGGCAACAACATATAAGCATAATAAAACAGCTTTGAAAAAATCAGGAAAAAAACTTCCTTTCTGAACTCGGCGTTAACGCCCTTAAGGAGTCCAAGGTCGTTGTAACGTTTCAATTGCCGGAAGTCTTTTGTGGTTGACCACATCAGAGTCATGATACCATAAAGAAACCAGGCATAAATAAACTGGAGTTTATGAACCCCTTTGAGTTGTGCGTGAGGTTCGAACCGAAGCATGCCGGGAGGGGCAATGTCTTCGTCGTGCTCATGAATGTTGGTATAAGTATGGTGAAGAACGTTATGCTGGATGCGCCAGTTAATAGCATAACCACCAATCACATTCATCGAAAAAATACCAAGAAGACGGTTCACGGTTTGGTTTTTGCTGTAACTTCCATGATTGGCATCATGCATAACGCAAAGGCCAATGCCGGCAAATGAAACCCCCATGAGCGCGGCCAACAGTAGCCAAATAAGTTTGCTTTCAAACACATGGCCAACAATTAATCCATAGAAACCAAAATAACATCCGAACATGAAGGCTGTTTTCAGGTACATGTTCAGGTTACCGCTTTTACTTAATTTGTTTTCTTTGAAATAACTGTCAACTCTTTTTTTAAGTTCTGTATAGAACTGGCGGCTGGTGGTGTTAAAACGAATCGATGTCTGGTTACTCATTCAATAATTTTTATGACCGGTTGGTCAATATTGGCCGTAAAAGTATAAAAAAACTTGGCATTCAGAGCTTAGTCGCTTACTATTTTAACAATAAAGCTCTTAACACTTGTCGTGTCAGCAAAGTGCCGCTCAAAAAAGGTGATTTTGCTCATGCCGTTTTTTACTGCTTTAAAATGAAAATAAATACCCTTTTCATTTCCATGCCAAACGGCGTTCAGGAAGTTTACCTCATCCTTCAAAGAGTCTTCTTTCAGCGTCCACAGATTACCTTTACTGTGGTTTTCTGGCAAATTAATGATAAAATCATCCCCTGTGTTTACAACTGCCAAACCTGCAGGATCTTTAATAACTATTGCATTGCTGCACGAATTAAAAAAAAGCGTCACACACAGCACTACACAAAAGGCAGGCAGTTTAAAAGTACCTGTTCTAAATAAACGTTTCATCACCATGTTTAAATTCGAAATTCTCTTTTGCGGATCCACCACTCAGTTGCATACAAAACAAGCACAACAAAAAACAACCACTTAAGTTCAATAAGCGGTGAAACGCTTCGTTGACTATAGGTAACAGGTTTAATGCTTTCATTGCTCATCAGCTCCAGTTCAAGCGCTTTTAATTGCGATGTATAAAACATTTTGCCGCCACTTCGTTTTGAAATCTGAGACAATTCAAAATGATCTGCAACACAGTTTATTCGTTCAACAACAATTTCCTTTACAGTAAAACTTCCCTTTTTTACCAGTAGTTCGCCATCCAGTTTAACGGAAGCTTCGTATTTGTATTCGCCCGCCCCGAGTCTGCCGGCGTTAAGTTTATAATAACCCTGCGCTTTGCTGAAAACATAATTAAAACGCTGATTTTTTTCGTTCACTAATTGAAGACTCACTTCAGGTTCGGTAATGGCCTGGTAAGACTTATTGTAAACCTCTGCCCCGAATTCGGCTTCCTGATTTTCGTTTATTATTCGGGGAGGCACAAGCCTGAAAAAACTTTTGTCACTTTTTACAGAAAGATACTGAACGCACTTGCGCACAAGTTCGTCAAACCGTATGGTGCTGTTGTGTTCTGAATAATCACGAAGTTTCCAACGCCACAGCCCGTCACCTGCAAATACACCATACTTTAAACCTTCCGTCTCACCGAAATAAAGCAAAGGATAATCGGTTTCCACATCGCTTAATTTTTGTTTAAGAAGTGTCTGAATGCCCGTTTGCGGCTGAAAATTCCCAAATGCGGTTTTCACGGCCGGCAGATTATTGCTTAACCGCTGCAGTTCGTCTGAAATACCAAAGAGCCCGAACGACTTTTCGGCGAAAGGTTCGGCATCGTTGCTTCGCCCAAGTCCGCCGCTAATTTTTACGCCAGGCACATTGTCGTAATTCGCAGGACTTACAATCCAAAACGGAATGCCGGCCAATCGGCACTCGTTTAGCACGGCGTTATGATTATTATAACCATGCAAAATCACCATCGAATAGGGCTTTAGCGCCGGAACACCACGTTCAAAATACGCCACGTTTACTTCGTAATTACCGGGTTCTTCAAGGGTTTCACGTATGGAGGCAATATCGGGATGAGGGGCCTGCGCAAGAATCAGTATTTTTTCGCGGTTATCAATCACTTCTATAATAAACGATTGCTCATTATTGGCAATGTTTTTTTCGCCCTCCAGGGCCTTTACTTTAATTGTATATTTTAGAGTACCCGGTTTTGTAGCGTTCAATGTAAAGCCGCAGATTCCAGAAAAATTATCTGTGTTGCAAACCAGCTTCTGTTCGCCTTTTAAAACCGAGTTCTCGAAAAGTTCTGCCTGTATAATACGTCCTTTTGCTTTGTGCGCATTAATAACTACCTCGGCCGGAAAATTATTATTAAGATAAGCCACCTGATTGTGTTCGATTTTCTTTATAAAGGCATCGCGGTTCCCGGTGGTATCGCCAGAGGCAATAGTATATACCGGAAACCCCATTTTTGAAACGATACCCGAAGGCGCCGATCCGCGATTGTATATGCCATCAGTTACCATCACAAGTGCACCGATATTGGCGCCGCTGTAATTGTTCTCCAGCATTTCGAACAAGCCCTCTATATCCGTTTCCTTATCACTAAAATCCGGCGGAGCGTCGCTTTCGCGGCTTGCGTTACCAAAAAGTGCACTCTTTACAAGGTATTTTTGCGAAGCGTTTTTTTTCAAAGCGTTAAACTCTTTTTGAAAGTTGCCTTTTATTTCGCTGCTGTCGCGGGCCGACACCATAGATACCGAGTTGTCGAACGCAAACAACACGATGGGGTTTTCGGTTTGGTTGAGAGTGCGTTTAATAAAAATGTTCAGTAACAAAAGGCAAAGGATAAACGTGCTTGTGAACCGGAGCAGTAATAAGGCAAGGCGTATTACAGGCTTTACTTCTGTGGTTGCCTTGTTTTTTCCGTAAAGCCAGTAAGCCGAAAGCCCCGCCGGTAGTAGAGATAAAGCGTAAAAATACCAGGGGCTATTTAGGATCAGTTCCGACA
>CALMNJ010000174.1 GCA_937868675.1 uncultured Bacteroidota bacterium
CCTGCCCCGACGTTGGAAGATAAAGGAGATTGTTTTGTGTGTAAGGAGCCATTTGATAACTATCAAGCCCATTTACAATAGTACCACTATTGGGTAAACCAGTTCCGGCTGGCGAAAAAAGCGAGCCGTAAAACGCCGAGTACAACACGAAATTACTCCCATCAATAGAATTCGAAGTATTGGCCAGCGCCGTGGTGTTTTCAGCTACGGCATCGGTGTTATATCCGGTAACAGCGATAGGTGAATAAGATTGAGCAACCAGGTTTCTTCCTGCGAAAAGGACCAAACAGGCGATAAGCGTTTTTTTCATGTTATGGATCGTTTTATTTTAAACTTTGTTCGTATAAAGATAATCCAAACGGGCTAACGTATAGCGAAAAAGTCCCTTTTTTTCATCCCTCACGAATCACTTCACCTCATTTTCAGAATGATGAAAGTAGCTTGCTCCGGTATTTGTCAAGGATACTTGATTTTGAGAGGAAGCCAACGTAGGTCTCTCCTTCCACTACAGGCAGATTCCATTGACCTGACTCCTCGAATTTTTGGATTATCGAAAATATATCCTCATTCATACCAATCTGCGCTGTTGGCTTACGCATTACTTCACTGGCCGTGATTTTATCATACAGGTCGGCGTTAAACATTTCCTCACGAATATTATCCAGATAAATAACGCCCATAAGTTTGTTTTGTTTGTTCACAACTGGAAAGGTATTTCGCCTGCTGTGTTTAATTACTTCCACAATATCCCGGAGTGTAGCCTTAAAATGTATTGTAGCGAAATCGGTTTCTATCATACTTCGCGCATCTATTTTACCCAGAATGCTCGTATCCTTGTTTTCCGAAACAATGGCCCCTTTCTCCTTCAGTCGTTTCACATCCAGCGAATCAGGATGAAAATATTTAACTATAAGGTAACTAAATGAGGAAACAATCATAAGTGGAATAATAAGTTCGTAACCGCCTGCTATTTCGGCAATAAGAAATATACCAGTTAGCGGAGCATGAAACACGCCACTTAAAATACCCGACATGGCAACAATGGTAAAATTGCCAACAGGCACCGATTCAACTCCCATAAGACGCAGAAAGAATGAGAAAATAAAACCCAGGTAGGCTCCTACAAAAAGCGAGGGGGCAAAATTGCCGCCATTGCCGCCGCTACCCAGCGTAATGGCCGTGGCAAATGATTTAAGCAACATGGTGAGTGTGACAAAAAGTAACAACATCCATTTATTGCTTATAAAACCACGCATGAGGCTGTCTTTAAAAAGTTCGGCCACATTCAAATCCGTGAGGTATTTGATACTTGAATAACCCTCGCCAAAAAGCGATGGAAAAACCGAATACAACACGGCAAGAATTAACCCTCCGATTAACCACTTTGTAAGCGACGAGTTTACCTTTGAGAGCCAGCGTTCTACCTTGTCAAAAATATTGACATAATAAAGCGATATAATGCCAGCCAAAAGCCCAAGTAATACATAAAACAAAACATTGTGATAGTCGAATGGTTGTCTGAGCCTGAAAAACAACAGGCTACTTTCATCAAGAAGTATTTTCGAAATCAGGGCTCCGGAAGCGGAAGCAATGAGAAGCGGAATAAATGCGCTTATAGAGATATCAACAAGAATAACCTCCAGTGCAAAAAGTACGCCGGCAATAGGAGCATTAAACGCACCGGCTATACCCCCCGAAACTCCGGCGGCAAGCAGCATGGTCCGTTCTTTGTAGCTGAGTTTATAAGTGCGGGCAAAATTTGAACCAATAGCCGAGCCCGTGCTTACAATCGGCGCCTCAAGACCGGCAGAGCCACCGAAACCAACTGTAAAGCCGCTGGTAATAACATGTGAGTATATTTGATGAAAAGGCAGATAACTGCTCTTTTTAGCAATGGAAAACAAAATATTGGCCGTACCACGGTTTATCTGTCCCTTGAAAAAATAATTAGTTATTAATACGGCAAGACCAATCCCAATTAGAGGAAGTGCCAGATAAATATATTTGAAGTCAAGCGTCAGAAAATAACCCTCAACCAGATTGTGCTTAATAAAATAAACGAACAGTTTTAATATGACCGCTGCAATACCTGCCGAGATTCCAACCAGAATGCTTGAAAAAATAAGGAACTGTTTTTCGCTTGTGTTTGCATGTATCCAGTTAATAAAGTGTTCAGCAATATTTATTCGTTTAAAGTTCATCGCACAAACAATTTTTACGCCTGTTGATGTTTAATTCAAGCAATCGCTTTCCAAACAGATCCATCAACCGTTTAATCAAAGATAGCTGTTTGTTTGATTTTTTTGTTCAAAATTTAAATAAGGAAAATGCGGTTAATTACAGTTACATTAAACCGCGAGTTTCGGCAGCGTTGCTCGGTTAATTGAGAATGGCGTCTGCTATTCGGTTACTCCTACATCTTTCTTCACTGTTTCGTTGTACCGCACCTTTACGTGCATGCCGCCGGTAACTATTTGGTTGCTCTGGTCATCATAACCATAACCATAAAGAAAATAATCACCCGGATAACATTTTATTACGTATTCGCCTGCATTGTTGGCCAGGACATGGGCATCAAACTTCAACGTGTCAGTTCCGGGTAATTCAGTTGCTTTAAATTTTACAAACACCCGCGCGTTTGGTATAAAACGTCCGTGATGTGCTACAATTCCTTTTATTTCTGAGTTTCCGTTAAGTTGATTCCGCTTACAGGAATAAAACCCGATAGCGCTTATAA
>CALMNJ010000175.1 GCA_937868675.1 uncultured Bacteroidota bacterium
ATTTTAAATTGATCGTGCCTTTCAAGATTCTATAAAAAATACTTATTCTTTATCACCTTAAGCAAAACCATCTTACCTTTTGTTAAAGGTACGTTATGGCACTTAAAAGCCTCCGCCATGAAAGCCAAGTTTTTCAATACTGCCCTGTTAGTTAGCCTCCTGTTTGGCTTTACACGCTTTTCAACGGCGCAGGCCGACCTCAAAACGAGGAACATGAAGTCGCAAAAGGTAAAGGCGGCTTACAAAAAACATTGGGAAGGTCTCCGGAAAAATATTGCTTCTAAGGGCGTTTCGGACCAGAATTTTGATTTTTATATCCGTGTGTTTAAGCAGGAAAAAAAGCTGGAAGCCTGGGTTAAGAGCAGTTCAACAAATAATCGCTATGTATTACTGCGTACCTACGATGTGTGCGCTTCGAGCGGTGTTTTGGGACCCAAACGCCGGCAGGGCGACGGGCAGGTACCTGAGGGGTTTTACAAAATTGAGTTGTTAAATCCATACTGCAATTATCATTTAGGCATGTTGGTGAGCTACCCCAATAAAAGTGATATTATTAAAAAAACAGCACCAGATGCAGGCAACGAAATTATGATTCACGGAAAATGCTGCACCATAGGGTGCATTCCCATGCAGGACGAGCCTGCAGAAGAATTGTATATTCTGTGTCTGGAGGCCATGAATCGAAACCGCACGGTGCGCTGCGATATTTTCCCGTGCCGGATGAGTGAACAAAATATGGAAACCCTCGCAAAAACAAATATTCCGGAAAATAAACTCTTCTGGAAAAGTATAAAACCGGGTTATGATTTTTTTGAATTAAATCATAGCTTGCCGAAGATTTCGATCACAAAAAAAGGTGAGTACCTTGTAACCAAATGATAAAACCAGTCGTTGCCTTTTCTTTTTTTCTGTGCCTGTTTCTTTGTTTTGCCTGCGGGCACGATGAGGAAAGTTCTGTAACCATTCCGGAAAACATTTTGAACGAGGAACAGTTTACAGCGCTTCTCACCGATTTTGCCCTGGCAGAAGGTGCCGCCGGAATGAACGTGAAACAGGTACCGCCTGCTAAATTTGATTCTGTGTATGCATTTGATCCGGTTTCCGACAATAAGGTTCGCCGTTCGCAATACGATTCCACTCTCGCGTTTTATTCATTGCATCCCAAACTATACAAAAAAATTTACGAGAATGTTCTCGAGAATCTTTCGCGCATGCAAACCAGTCGCAACACCCAAACGGCTACTCCGGGCTCAAAATAGCGAACCTTTCTTTTTTCCCATTAGTGAGGTAAAATAGGAGTTGCGGGGTGCTGCTTTCATAAAGCACCGGAATAACCTCAAAGTCGCGGTTTGTATAAACCACTCGTTTCGAAACATTGCCGTCGTTGCCAAACCTATATTCAACGAAGTTTGCGCCAGCGGCATTACGCTGCATATTGAATTGATGAAAATCAAATTTTGCCGGCATGATCCCGCTGTTTTGAGGGTTTTCGAGCAGATAACAGCACAATGCCGAAGAAGTCGCCAAACATTGAACGCCTCCTATATTTTTGAACCGCGAGCGTTTTGTAAAGAAAAATAACTTACGTGGTAAAATTGCCGGTGCTCCGATTGCCGCGTCACCAATATCCACGTTCCAAACAACGAGTTCCTTGCTGTAGTTTTCGTCTTCGCGGCCCGCAAGCATCCATAGTTTGTTCCCGCTTCTGTATCGGGCTACACTCTTGTAGTCTCTCGACGCCGGCGTGTTATCGTCGGATCCATCGTAAAAAATAAACTGCTTTGTTGCCTCTTCACTTAAACTATATCTGCGGGACGATTTTACTGATGTTAGCTTTGTGTCCAGAAGATAGCTTGAGAAACCCATGCGCCCCTCTTGCCCTCCATAAAATTCTTTTTCGTGTAATCCAATCAAAAGCGAATCGTGCTGAACACGAAGTTCTGCATTTTCGATGCCGGTGGAGTCGGGAAGGTTAATTTTTTTTCGCGCCAATAATTCTTCCTGTTGTGTTATTCCTCCTGCAAATAATGAGTCTGTACTTCTAACAGCGACATTGATCTGATTGCGATCTATGTATATGCGTCTGTATCCGAGCACCTGGGTATATTGCTGTAAAAAGTAAAGATTACCTGATTTATCACACTCAAAAAACACTGCATGGCCTGTAAGTTCGTTTTCCAGCGGCAGTTTATACGCAGCGACAGTTTGACCCGACGGGGGGTCGAATAACAGTGCTGTTTTGCGGATTCCGGTGTTTTTAAGATACTCCTGGCTTACAATCAGCAATCTTTCTGCAGTCGTTTTTTTGAAGATGAAGCGGGTGTTCTCAATTGCCTGCGTTCTCTCCAATGCAACCAGTTCGCGAAGCCGCGAAGCTCGTCCACTGCTATCAATTGTATTCACAAAAATGCTTCGCTTCGTGTTAAGCACTTTTTCAAAAGCGAAACAAAGCTTGTCGCCGCTTTTAAAGAACAGGTAGTCAAGATTGTCGTAATCGAACCAGTTTGCGTTTACGCTATCAAGTTTTAGCGGGGTGAGCCTTACAATGTTGCCACTGGCCTTGCTCCGCTTTTCAACGATAAGATCATGAATGAGTTTGTTGTATCGTAAGAGGTAAAAAAACGGCCCGTCGGGATTGATGATTTTCATTGGAACATTTCCCCTCAGCGATTCGAACTCGCGTGTAAAAACGGGCTCCTGACAAAATAAAACAGCGCTATAATTTACCATCAGGAAAACTATAGCGCTGCGTATAAATTTCATGTTATTCCACGGTTACACTCTTTGCGAGGTTTCTGGGCTGATCTACGTTGCAGCCGCGCATTACGGCGATGTGATACGAAAGCAGCTGGAGTGGTATAACAGCAATGAGCGGCACAAGAAGTTCGTCGGTTTGTGGAATTTCGATGGCATAATCTGACATTTCCTTTACCTCACGGTCGCCGGAGGTAACCACCGAAGTGATGCGGCCCTTACGGGCTTTCACCTCCTGAATATTGCTCACCACTTTTTCGTAATTGGCCCCCTGGGTAGCAATTACAAACACAGGCATTTCTTCGTCAATAAGCGCTATAGGCCCATGTTTCATTTCAGCAGCAGGGTACCCTTCGGCGTGTATGTATGAAATTTCTTTGAGCTTAAGCGCCCCTTCGAGAGCCACCGGGAAAGAAACGCCGCGGCCAAGGTATAGTGCGTTGCGGCTGTCTTTAAAGGTATAGGCAATTTCGCGCAGCTTATCGTTAAGCTGAAGCACCTGTTCTATTTTTGACGGAATGGCCTCCATCTCGTAAAGCAATTGACGGTAGCGGCTTTCGGAAAGCGTACCACGTACGCGAGCCATATGCAGCGCCATGAGTGTGAGCACCGTTACCTGCGCGGTAAAGGCTTTTGTTGAGGCAACCCCTATTTCCGGACCAGCGTGTGTATAACTGCCTCCGTGTGTTGACCGTGCGATAGAGGAGCCAACCACATTACAAACACCGAGCACCGTAGCTCCTTTTGATTTGGCGAGCTCTATGGCCGCCAGTGTATCTGCGGTTTCACCACTTTGAGAAATGGCAATAACAATATCGTCCTGATAAATGATGGGGTTCCGATAACGGAACTCTGATGCATATTCTACCTCAACCGGAACCCTTGCCAGTTCTTCAAATAAATATTCACCCACTAGGCCCGCGTGCCATGAAGTACCACAGGCAACAAAAATAATGCGCTTGGCTTTTTCAAATTTCTTCTCATGGTCAACGATTCCGCCCATTTTAATTTCGCCCGAGTGGGCTTTCAGCCTGCCCCGCATGCTATCCAGTACCGAGCGGGGTTGCTCATAAATTTCCTTGAGCATAAAATGATCGTAACCGCCCTTTTCGATAGACTCCAGTTCGATTGTGAGTTTTTGAACGTAGGGCGTAATCTCTTTATCCTTGAGGTTACGGATTTTTAATTCCTGCCCTTTTCGGATTACTGCCACTTGTTCGTCTTCCAGATACACCACGTTTTTTGTGTATTCAACAATGGGCGATGCATCTGAAGCAATAAAAAAATCGTCGGCACCAATGCCAATTACCATCGGGCTGCCTTTCTTGGCTGCCACAATGGTATCGGGATCATTTTTATCCAATACCACGATGGCATAAGCGCCTATAACCTGTTTTAAGGCTGCCTGAACGGCGTGTCCAAGCTTCATTTTTTCATGTACCTGAATTTCTTCAATAAGGTGCACCAGCACTTCGGTGTCAGTCTGAGAAAGAAAGGTATGGCCCCGTTTTTTTAGTCCTTCCTTGATGGAGGCATAGTTTTCTATGATACCATTATGGATTAATACCACATCGCCGCTCTGTGAATAGTGTGGGTGTGAGTTTACGTCGTTGGGCTCGCCATGCGTTGCCCAGCGTGTGTGCCCGATGCCAATACTACCCGTAGTATCCTGTTCTTTGGCAAATGCCGTGAGGTCGGTTACCTTGCCTTTTCGTTTATACACATTCAGGCTCCCGCTTTTGTTTATCATCGCCACGCCGGCGCTGTCGTAGCCCCGGTACTCAAGGCGTTGAAGCCCCTTAATAAGAATTGGGTAAGCCTCGCGGTTACCAATGTATCCTACAATTCCACACATAGTGCTTGGTTTAAATTTTAGATACTAAAGTACGGTTTTTGAACGAATAACGCAGATGCTAAAAAGGAGAAATGGCTTGTTTTTGAGGTATTACAAAGCTGTTTATATAAAAGGCCCCAAGTTTATATGGCACTTTGCGAAGCATAGATAAAATTCGGTTATAACGCCTGTAAGTTTACAAGGCGCCTGCAAATTATAGAACTGATTTTTTGTTCTGTTAACCCAGCATGTGCAGGAAATTCACTTCTTTAGGATTGAGGAAACGCCACTTGCCACGGGGCAGGTCTTTTTTGGTGAGGCCTGCAAATACTACCCGATCCAGTTTAATGACTTCGTAGCCCAGATGTTCAAACATACGGCGTACAATCCGGTTGCGTCCGCTATGTATCTCAACACCTACCTCTTTTCTTCCTTCGCCCACAAAAGCCAGATCATCGGCTTTGATGGGGCCGTCCTCGAGTTCAATGCCTTCGGTAAGGGACGTGAAATCTTCGGCTCTGAGCGACTTGCTCAGCGTAACCTGATAAACCTTTTTAATTCCAAACTTTGGGTGGGTGAGTTTTTTGGTTATGTCACCGTCGTTGGTAAACAGCAAAACACCGGTTGTGTTGCGATCCAGGCGCCCAACCGGGTAAACCCTTTCGCGGCATGCTCCTTTAATCAGTTCCATCACTGTTTTACGTTCGCGTGGGTCATCCATGGTGGTGATGTAATCTTTTGGCTTGTTAAGGAGCAGGTACACTTTTTTTTCACTCTTTACTGCCTGGTCGCCATAGGTGACTTTATCGCCAGGTTTTATTTTATAACCAAGCTGATCTACTACTTCGCCGTTTACTTTCACCGCTCCACTCTGTATCAAAACATCGGCTTCGCGCCTTGAGGCAATACCGGCATTGGAAAGGTATTTATTGAGGCGTACCAGATCATCGGAAGCGCCAGTTGCCTGTGTTTTTGCCTTTCCGTCACTACGCTTTTTATGCTTTGTGAATGGTTTATCATGATGATCATGTCGCCTGAAACTTTTTTCCTCCTCAAAATTGCGTGGTTTTTCGGATTGTCCGGAACGGCCTTTTGATTCGCCAAACTTTTTATTGGGCTTAAATCCTTCACCTCTCTCATGTTTGCGGTTGCCGGATTTTTTATCTTTACTAAAGTCGCGTTCATGGTCTGTGTGCCGTCTGCTTGTTTTTTCTTTTTCGGGGTTGCGGGGCCCTGGCGTTTTTTCAAAACGGTTTCCTGACTCATGGAATTTCTTTTTCGGGGCAAATCCTTCCCTGCTTTCACTACTGCGCTTGCTGAATTTCTTATCCCGGTCGTTGAATTTTTTGTCAAACGACCGTTCTTCTTTGTCAAACGTATTACGCTCACGACCGGGGCCTCCGGGTCTCTTCCTGAATGGCTTTTCATCGCGGTTAAATGTTCTGTTGCCCCCCTGACCTCCGGGCTTTTGTTCGCGAAAAGTTTTGTTTTTGCTGAAGGAGCGTTTTGATTTATAATCGCTCTTTTTTGAGCCAGCACCCTTCCCGGCTTCGCGGTCAGAGTTGTAGGAGCCTGAAGCTGGTTTTTTATCGAATTTAGCCATGGTGCAAATTTACACTACCTGACCCACGCCCGAAAGGCATCCGGAAGATGTTTTACAGTGTGGCTGTTATTATTTTTTAAAACAGCAATAATGTCAAAGCGTGCCTCCAGATTAATGTTGCGTTCCAGAAGGTAGGCGTTGGCCGCTTTGATCAGGTGTTTCTGCTTGGCGGGGTTCACAAACGATTCAGGCTCACCAAAATCAGTACCCGCACGGGTTTTAACTTCAACAAAAACAATGGTATCGCCGCATCTCGCCACAATATCAATCTCAAGCTTTCCAATCCGCCAGTTGCAATCCACAATACTGTATCCATTCGCTTCAAGGAAACGTTTTGCGATATCCTCGCCTTCTTTGCCAGCGTGTAGGCTATTAATTGGGCTTTGCATGGTTGTGATATTGACTAAAATACATAAATTAGGGGCATTATATTATTTTAAATGAAAAACTTATTCGCCTTTTTGTCGGTTTTATTTGCCTGTTCGTCCGCCTTTTCACAGGCTTTCAACGGCAGCATAGATTTCAACTATGCAACCCAGAAAGACACCACTAAAAACGTTTATATCGTTAAAGACAAGCGTGTAAAGCTTGATCAATACTCAAAAAATGGTGCCACGGTGGAGGGAAGTTTTTTGTTTGACCTTAGCATTAACGAAATTAAATTTATTAATCCCAAGCGCAAATTATGGGGCAAGCAAAAAAGCGAAACGCCTCAGGTAATTAAGGGTCAGTGTGTAGTTACCAAGGGCGGCGGAACAAAAACAATTGCCGGTGTAAAATGTACTGAGTATACTGTGAAAAACGCTGATGAAAATACTATTGTTACGTTTTGGATTTGTAACGAACACTTTGATTTTTTTATTCCCTTAATAAAACTCTGGAACCGTAAAGACAAACAAAGTATTTATTTTGGCCAAATAAAGGACCTGAAAACAGGCCAGATGCCAATGATGAGCGAGGAAAGACAAATCAGCGACGGGAAACTGCTTACCAAGCTGGAAGTGACTAAAATAAACAAAACTGTACCTGCAAACAGCGCGCTTGAAGTACCTGCAAACTACACGAAGTTCGAGCAGTAATTCAAATTCAAACTAAAGCAGCCATTTGGTTATTGCTTTAATGGCGGTATCAGTGCGTTGTTGCCCCAGCCCTGAAACAATAGTGTAGTTTTGCTTTTGCTTTTTAATTTCCTCCAGGTTCATTTCAAAAATCAGGTTGCGGCTGTGTTTGTTGAGGCGCTGCGGATCGCTTTCCCAGGGCACATCATTATTAGTGACAAGATAAAAGCTATGGGCGCTGCGGATTAATTGTTCCTGAATATATCCCGGGGTGGTGTTGAATTCCAGCTCAGCCCAAATTTTAAGCGTAATAAGCGCTGTATCGCAGAACATTATCCCGTTAGCCTTAACGGCAGCGGCCATTTCCAACTCGATTTGCCTTTGCGCTATTATTTCAAGATCGCTGAGTGTATAGTTGTATATATCGGAATTATTAAAATATTCGCGGGCATATTCGGGTA
>CALMNJ010000176.1 GCA_937868675.1 uncultured Bacteroidota bacterium
ATGGTTTGGCACAATCAAACATTTCAGGAATTGTACAGGATAGTGCCGGATTTTTCTGGATTGGCACTGCCGGCGGCGTGTCGCGCTTTGACGGGAAAAATTTTGAAAATTACACAACTGCCGATGGCCTTGCCGACAACAATGTAAGTGCCATTTTCCGTGACCGCCACAACACTATTTGGTTAGGGCACGAAAACGGATCGCTGACCCGCTACGATGGCAACACATTTAAAGAAATAAAATCGCCCCTTTTACCCAAAGATAAAAAAATTTACAGCTTTTATGAGGACAAAGCACAGAACATCTGGATTTGCACCGAATCGGTTGGTGCCATCAGAATGAGTGCCGAAAAAACGAATAGCGATAACTATACTTTCAAGGCTTTTTCTGGCAAAGAAGGATTAAGCCAGTATGTATTATCTGCAACTGAGGATGCCGAGGGTCACCTCTGGTTTCACACCGATATAGGCGTTAAGCTAATGGATGAAAAAAGCGAAAGCTTCGAGTTTTTCAGGCCGGTTGGAATGCCCGTAGGACAGGTTACTTCTTTTTACCGCGACCGGAACGGTCATTTTCTTATTGGTACTGTAAACGGAAGCATTACCCGCTACAACAGTTCAAAAAAAGAATTCAGTACAGTGGTAGGTTCCGAGCAAATGTTTAGCACCATGTCGGGACAGGGGCCATGTATTATATATACCATGTATGAAGATGGTTCCGGAAATCTGTGGGCATCGGTGCTGAACCTGGGTGTTGTACGCATTCATCTGGCATCCGGAAAAATAACGCTCTTCAATTCATCGAATGGGCTCTCGGTAAACAAGGTTCGCTGCATGCTCCACGACCGTGAAGGCAATATGATTATCGGAACCTCGGGCGAAGGACTGGATGTTTTTTCAGGCGAACGTTTTGTGTATTATAATAAACGAAACGGCCTGGCCGATAATCAGGTTTGGTCCATCTGCAAAGACAAAAAAAACCGTTATTGGTTTGGTACCAACGAAGGGATTACCATTTACGATCCCGGCGCAGAAACCGGGAAGCAATACATTACGCTGGGAAGCAAGGAAGGCCTGCCTTCTCTTTACATTCGCTCTATTATCAGCGATAAAGATGGCAACCTCTGGATAGCCACCTGGGGCGGTAAGGTTGTGAAATACGATATCAATGCCTCAAAAGTAGTGAGCGTACCCGCCCTGAACGAAATCGTGAATAACCTCGTGGCCTGCCTTATGATTGACAGCCACAATAAATTATGGATAGGCACCCTGGAAGGCATTGTTGTTTATGATCTTACAAACCAGTCCATAAAAACCATACGCACCATTGATGGGCTCAGCGATAATGATATTTCCTGCATTTTTGAACAAAGTAACGGCCACATCTGGATTGGGACAAAACAAAAAGGGGTTACCGTTTTTGATGGTAAAACTTTTAAAAAATACAACCGTGAAAACGGGTTAAATTACAACAGTATATCTAGCATAACTGAAGACGGCGCTCACAACATTTGGATTGGCACCGAAAGTGGGGGTGCTTTGGTTTTTAATGGCTCGGCATTCAGGAATTACAAAATAAAAGACGGACTGCTCTCGGACTTTGTTACCCTGCTTGCCACCGATAAAAAGGGAAATGTTTGGATTGGTACCAATAAAGGAGTGAATAAGTATGCTGCGTCTACTAAACGTTTCACATCTTACGCCGATGGAGATGGATTTACCGGCCACGAAACCAAATTACGCGCAGTGTTGGTAGATGAAAACGACAACCTTTGGTTTGGCACAGTGAACGGGGCTTATCACTACTCTTCAAAAAACGATATTCCTGTTTCTATTGAACCTCTTACCCGGTTGTTGCATTTTAAAGTAAACCTCAACGAAGTGCCAGTGGGCCCTGAACTTACATTATCCTACAAAGAAAACTCACTTAGCTTTGAGTTTTTTGGAATTTCGCTTTCAAACCCTGATGGTGTTCAGTACCGGCTCATGCTTGAAGGCTACGACCGCGATTGGGTAAAGGTTAATAACCAAACAGTTGAAACCTATCAGAATCTGGAGCCGGGCAACTACACATTTAAACTCATTGCCTGCAATGGCTGGGGAGTTTGCAACAGCGAACCCCTTAGTATGAAAATCACAATTACGCCTCCCTTTTGGAAAACCTGGTGGTTTTATCTTATCAGCCTGGCGGTTATTGTAAGCGGACTTTTTACGTTTATCAAGCTTCGTGAAAGACAACTCAAGCTCGAGAAAAAAATTCTTGAGGATAAAGTAAATGAGCGCACTGCCGAAGTGGTGTTGAAAAACAAAGAACTTGACGCAAAAAATCAGGACATAACTGCCAGTATACGCTATGCCAAACGTATTCAGGTCGCCATTTTGCCGCCCGACGATTATGTGAAGAGTACCCTCCCAAACACCTTTATACTTTTTAAACCAAAAGACATTGTAAGTGGCGATTTTTACTGGATGGAAACTTACAAAGAGTACGTTTTGTTCGCTGCGGTTGACTGCACAGGGCATGGTGTTCCAGGCGCGTTTATGTCAATTGTAGGGCACAATCTTTTAGACAGGATACTTTCGGAGCAACATATTACCGAGCCTGCCAAAATACTTGACGAGCTCAACAAAGGGGTAAGCTACACACTCAGGCAAACAGATCTGGAAGATAATACCGTACGAGATGGCATGGATATTACGCTGTGTTCGTTTAATCAAAAAACAGCTGAGCTTCAATTTGCAGGCGCTTACAACCCCTTGTGGCTCGCGCGCGACGGAGAAATTACCGAATACAAAGTCAACAAATTTCCAATTGGGAACTCAAAATCCGGAGAGCCGCAAAATTTCACAAATCAAAGCCTCCAACTTAAAAAAGGAGATAGTATTTATATATTTTCCGATGGCTATTGCGACCAGTTTGGAGGGGCCGATGGGAAAAAATTCAAGTCAAGTAATTTTAAACGGTTAATTTTAAGTGTGCAGCACTTAAGCATGGACACACAACGTATTGCTTTGAATGATGCCATTGAAAAATGGCGTGGAGAACACGAACAGGTAGACGATATTCTCGTAATTGGAATGCGATACGAGTAGTTTTTACCCGTTGGTAAAATAATTAAATCACTAATTTAATAACGTAAGATCAGTCCTTTATTCAGGTCGAAGCTTGATGCATGAAATTTGAGTGAGCACTTAAACTGCCCTTGTTTCAATTCTTGTTTTACAAACCCTAAGCATTAATCAAGTTTTAATGCGTGGTTGCCCACCACCACACCATCGCAGGTAATTTCGATGATATAATTTCCTGGGACCAATTCTCCCTGACCCTCGCAATATATTACACCGCTTATTTCTGAGTTGGCGTAATTAAGTTCCGTTTTACCGGCAAAATAACCGTTGCTCTGATTAAAATTGAACTTATAATTCTCATCGTAGCCCTTTGCCATTTCTTTTCCATCGGGCGTCATTACGCGTATATAAACAGTTCGCTCTCCTGCTCGTGCAATCTTGTTCTCGCCCAGGCTAAAACTTACTTTCAGTTTTTCGGCTTTTTTGGCACGACTGGTTTCAATTTCCTTTTTGCCGCCCCGTTTATAATAAACCGCCTTGGCCGAAATATTAAAACAGCTTAATACGCTTCCCTTTGCAATGGTTGATTTCAGTTCTTCTTTTTCTTTTTGCAATACGGTTTGTTTTTCTTTTTCGGCATCCAGTTTTTTAAGTACTGTTTTCTTTTCGGCCACAAGATGCTGATTAAGGGTATTAAGCGAGTCAATGGTACGCACATAACTCTTCATAATCTCGCGAAGTGTTTCTGTTTCTTTCCGCAATTTGGCAATGATATATGCATCACCCTTATGCTTTGCGGCTTCTTTCAAAAGCTCCTCAATCCTAGCCTTCTTCTCATCAATGTCCTTTTGCATGATTGAGTTGGCGCCTCTCAGGCCCTCATAGTCTTTTTGCAAAGAAAGAAGATCCTCTTCCACATTGTTTTTTTCAACAATTATTTTTTCGGTCACTACCTTATCATGAACGATCTGGCTTTTAGCTGTAAGCCAGAGCCAGACGGTAATACCGTTGGTAATAAGAAGCGAACCGATAATAAAGTATAGGATCAGCCCCCTTTTTTTGCCCGAATTTTCTTTTTCTTCGCTCATAAATTCAAAAGTAAGTCACTTATTACCTATTTTAGTGATGCCCATTATGTCACTTATCAACGATTTCATGTCATTAATTTATCAAAGGCTTTGCCCTTGCTGCAAAGGCACTTTACTTTTGCATGAAACGCATATATGTACGGCCTGCGAAGTTGGTCTTCCCAAAAGCAGCAATCATCTTGACGGGAATAGTGAACTGATTCGTGTGTTTGCGGGCAGGGTGCCGCTGATTAAGGCTTACAGCCTTTACAGGTACCAAAAATCAGGCAAAGTACAGCGCCTGCTTCATGCCATTAAATACAAGGGGCAAAAAGAAACTGCCGAATACCTGGGGTTTCTTTTTGCAACCTATCTCCTCTCGTCCGATACACTTTCAGGTATGGATGGAATAATCCCTGTTCCGCTTCACCGCCGGAGACTTAAAATGCGCGGTTACAACCAGAGCGAATGGTTTGCCAGGGGGCTGGCAACCGGCAGCGGTATTCCGTTGTTTACCAACATGCTTGAGCGCAACGTGGCAACAAGCACGCAAACCAGAAAGAAAAAGTATCAGCGCTGGGAGAATGTAGAAGGTGTTTTCAGGCTACCTGACCCTGCCCTACTTTGTAATAAACATGTGCTTTTGGTGGATGATGTTATTACCACAGGGGCTACTATAGAAGCTGCCTGGCTTGCACTGAAAGAGGCATCCGGGCTTAGTCTTTCGGTAGCGAGTATTGCTTTTGCCGGTAAAGAAACTATTTGAATCAGTTTTTCCATCAGGCCACAAGGCTTACAAGGCCAAATAATACCAATTGAGGTTTTTTAACGTTCAGATATGATGGTATTTTTCTCCCCTCAGTATAGTGAATGCCCGGTAAAGTTGCTCCACAAAAAAGAGCCTTACCATTTGGTGCGAAAAAGTCATTTTTGATAAGGAAACCTGAAACTGGGCGCGTCTATATATGAACTAGTCAACACCAAAAGCCCCCCCAATTAAGAAAACCAGTCGTTTTACCGAAGTGTTTTGGCGTTGAGTAATAAATTTTGAAAATTCATCCGATGAAAACTGCCGGCCATTTTCATCCAGTAAAACCAGCACATCATCGGCCATAATTTGTTTCAATATCAGGTCAGCCTCTCCCTTTTTTTGCTCGTTTACGGGCCTTTGGCGCAGGTTCTTTGGCACATTAATTGTCACCGTATCAAAAGGCGTGTAATGGCCC
>CALMNJ010000177.1 GCA_937868675.1 uncultured Bacteroidota bacterium
AAAACAATAAAGTTATTATTCTAAATGGTGAGTATTCTTATCTGGAGGATAGTCAAAGCAAAAAAGTTGAGTTAAAAGCCGATACAGTGACCTTTGGCTCTTCGGCCCCTGCCAATAAAAAGGAAACAAGCGATACAAAAGGAGACAAGCCGAAAGCCGCTGATCCGGCTAAACCAGCGAAAAAAGATCCGTCAGAGGAGCCCCTTGAAAAAAAGGATTGCAAGGCCGATTTTGTGGTACAGGTTGGGGCATTTAACAACGCGGCAGTGAATGCTTCGGTACTTTCGCGAAAATTCGGAATAAAGGAAACTATACGCAGCGAAAGCCAGGACGGTATGTCTAAATTTTTGGTTGGTCGCCATCATGAATACCGGAAAGCCCGCGACCATCGTGAAACAATGAGAAATGTAAATCAGGTGAAAAGCGCATTTGTGGTGGCCTATAATGGAAGCAGCAGAATTACGGTGCAGGAAGCCCTCATGATGTGCAACCAGCGTTGGTTTAAATAAATAAAACTTTTATTTTTACTATAATAAGTAAAACACGTATGAGGAAGCTGATTGTTTGGTTAATGCTGATGGCTTCATCGGTCGTTTACGCCCAGTCCGACTCCCTCAAATATGCACGACTCGATAGCCTCAGTGCAGAAGAGCTTTATCAGTATTACCTCAACGAACCGGAGCCCATTCAGTTTTACCGGGGCCCCGACACCGGCGATTCACTTTACAGGGCCATACTACCCCTGAGTGCGCCAACACAAACAGTGGAAGGTGAACCTTCACTTTCGCAAAAGTATAAGGAAGAAGAAGAAGCCGGGGAAGAAACATCGGTCAAAGATTCTACCGACGAAAAAATGCGGCCCAAAATATCTATTGGCGGCGGACATTTTGCTTTCCATGGCGACCTTGGAAAAAAACACTTTCAGTCGCCTGCGGTAGGCCGTCCGGCGGGTGATATTGGTATATCGCAACGGCTAACCCGGTATTTACAACTTGATTTTATGGCGATGTTCGGTAAGCTGGGAGCCAATGAGGTGCTCAACAACCGGCACGAGAACTTTCAGTCAGAGATAAGAGCGGGTGGTGTAAACCTGATTTATGATTTTGGAAATTTTATCGGCGATAAATACGTGCTAAGACCGTATGTGAGCTTTGGCGTGATGGGGTTTGAATATCTGAGCAAAACCGACCTTAAAGATAAGAATGGCTTCGCATACAATTACTGGAGCGATGGCTCCATACGCAGCCTGCCCGAAAACGCAGCCGGAGCCCAGGATGCCAGGATACTGACACGTGATTATAAATATGAGAGCGATATACGCGAGCTTAATAAAGATGGGTTTGGTAAATACTCAGAACATGCCTGGGCCTTTCCTGTTGGAGCCGGATTTTTAATGAAGGTTACTAAAAACGTGGACATGAGGCTGAACTACCAGTATTTCCTTACTACCACAGATTATATTGATGGTATAACAAGCAAGAGCATTGGCGACAGGGCCGGTAATAAACACCACGATAATTTTTCGTATCTCTCCGTTTCGCTTCAGTATGATTTAACGGCGAAACTCCCTAAGAAGAAAGAAGCCTCAGAGCCTAAGGGCAACGACTTCTGGCTGGCCCTTGATAAGGAAGACAAGGATCATGATGGGGTAATGGATTTAAAGGACAATTGCCTTGGAACACCCGATGGAGCCAAAGTGGACCTGAAAGGATGCCCGCTTGACGAGGATAACGACGGAATACCGAATTACCGCGACGACGAGCTCAACACTCCCCCGGGAGCACCGGTTGACAGCCGTGGTGTGGCCCAAAGTGATGAGTATTGGAAAAAGTGGTACGATGCTTACATGAATGACACCACCGACCTGGAACGCGTAACCGAAACTCTGGATAATGTATTTGCTGCAAAACCAAAAAAGAAAAAGAAAAGCAAGGCCAAAAACGATGATATTTTTACCGTTGAACTGGCGCGTTATAAAGGCGCCATTCCTTCCGACGAGTTGGCCTTCCTGCTAAGTATAGGCGATATCAACTCTACCACTTCGTCTGATGGTTCAACGGTTGTGTACACCACCGGAAACTACGACAAGCTTTCCAGCGCTGTGAAGCGCCGCGATGAATTCAGGAACGAGGGCATTAAAGGAGCTGGAATTTCGAGACTAAAAGGCAACGAGGTCATTCCCGTTTCGGACAGCGAATTACAGGAGTTACTCAAGAGTGAGATCGAGGAACTGATGTCGATAAATATCAACGACAGCAGTAATGTAAACAACGGGACTCAGGAAGATGAAATGTTCGGTAAAAATGATATTGTTTATCGTGTACAGCTTGGTGCCTTCAGAAACAGAATATCTACCAAAGTGTTCAACACCAGCGCAGGAAGTGTGCTTGAGCTGAAAACAGGAGAAAGTATTTACAGGTATGTTACCAAAGGTTATAAAACCATTGAAGAAGCAGCCGGAGTTCGTGCTGACCTCGTGATACAGGGATATGGCGATGCGTTTATAACTGCTTACAAGGGAGGTAAGCGCGTTCCGCTTTCAGAAACCAAGGCAACTGTTGAAACCGCCTTTAAGGAAGATTTGAGTGAAGATAAAATGTTTAGCTCAGTAGATAAAAAGCTGGTGGTATTTAAAGTACAACTTGGCCCGCCCAAGAAAAAAATATTTGAAACATCAAGCGACGAAAAATATAAAGAACTACCAAGCCTTGAAAAGCAGGTTACCCTTACCGGAAGTATCCGTTACACAGCAGGTAGTTTTTCAGGGCTTCAGGCGGCCGAAAAATTCCGGGATGAACTCATAAACATGGGCTTTGGTGAGGCCTTTGTGGTGGCTACGTTTAAAAACGAAATTATCTCTACACAAGAGGCACTTGAGCTTCTGAAATAGTCCCCTTAATTAAGTTTATAATTTCAGGAGTCTTAATTCAACACGACGGTTTTTTGCCCGGTTAACTTCAGTGTCGTTCGGCGCTACAGGTTTGTCGGAACCAAATCCTACAGAAATAATCCGGCTGGTTTCTACATCTTGTAAAACAATGTAATCTTTACAAGCCTTTACGCGGCGGTAAGAAAGAGAACGGTTTGCCGCCACGTCGCCTTCCGATGAGGTGTGACCAGACAATTCAATTTCGGCACCCGGGTTTTGTTTTAAAAAGTTTACAATCTTATCCAATTCGGGTTTCGACTCCGGTTTTAAAATATCTTTTCCCTGATCGAAAAGTATGTTGTTCATCCGGATGCTTTCTCCCACCTTAATTGCGCTTCCCCCAAAGCTGACCTGACTTTTGCCCTTTTCCAGGAAAATAGTTACCGGGGCGTTTTCATCACCTGGTCCAATATCAGCTGCTGCACTACCATCGGCATAACCCGGTGCCGAAGCCACAAGCACCTCAAATCCGGCAGGAATGTTCTTAAAACCAAAAGCACCGCTGGCATCTGTTTTAACCGATTGTTTTCCTGCAGTTGCAACGTTGGCGCCGGCAACAGGAATATCGGTGTCCTTAATCAAAACAGTGCCGCTCACGTTTCCGATGCAACTATTATCCCGCTTACGGTTAATCAGTAATCTTATAAAATCTACGGCGAATCCATCGGGAGCACCTGTAGCTTCATCAATAGCAACGGTTAATGTTTTAGTTGCAAAATCCTGATAGAACTCTTCGGGCAAAGGTATGGTAATAAGTTTTCCAACCGGGCCTGTCTGGTCAATTGCATTGAGAAAGCGCTCCCCCTCAACAAAATGAGCCCCGTTAATGAGAATGGTAAACTTAGAACACATGGAAGGGGCCTGAAAATCATCAATAAATAATTGAAGGAAGGCGTTGCTGATAACCACCCCGTTCAGGTCCGCAACGGGCAGTTCCCATTTTACAGGTTTTGAGGAAGCAGGGTTATAGCTTTCCGAATAACCATCGCCTAAACACGAATGTGTACCTGCGGGTTTGTATTTACCAGATAACAAAATGCGGTCAAAGCCCGGAAGGTCGGTCGTTGAAGGCTTCCAGGGGAAAGGATGTGCTTCAGTCATTTTGCCGCAAAACGGGTCAAAGTTTACGGGCCATCCAAAACCAAGATTATCCACATCGCCCAGACGTATTATATAATCAGCTTCAAGGCTGTTTTTTATGAAAGCACTCTGTGCTTTCCAGTCTTTGTCAACAGTAACCGTTATCTGGGCATTAAGGCCGTAACTGATAAATAAAAGAAGTGAAAATATTTTTCTCATAGCCAGGATTTTAAACCAGTAAAAATTAAAAAAGAGAACAAGTGCCGGCGAACTTACCGCACTAAAATTAATGAATTAGCCCGAAAGTGTTTATGAAAGCAGGAGGAAAAGAGTATGATTATTCTTCATAATAATCAATGACCAACCCATCCAGTGGTGCAATGGTTATTTCACGTTTTTCGTCACCAAAATCCATGATCAGGGCATCGGCCCGGTAATGGTCGCCGCTGCGGCTCAGTCTTACCGCCTCCAGCTTTTTGCCAACCACGTCGGCCCACATTTTGGTTGAAGAAGCGTCTACCGCGAAAATTCTGATTTTTCCGCCAAACTCGTGTTCCAGAACGGCCCTTGCGGTTTTGTAATCGTAATCAATGGCATCCATGCCGTCGCCATCGGCGTTGCACGAAATGGTAAGCCGGTTGCCATCGCTAAAATGAAACTCCACATTGTCAATAATCTCAATGGGCGCATCCTTGTTAGTGATGTTTTGCCACAGATGGCATATTATTTTTTCGATGCTGCGGCCCTGGGCTACCACAAATCTTGCCAGGGCTTCGTTTGAGAAGAGTATATCTTTTTCCGTACTCATTTTCGCAATGTTGGGTAAAATTAAATTGTTTATTGGTTTATACCGAATCCCGATTCAACGCATTTCGTTTTCCGAGCTCAACTACCGCCAGGTTCTTTATTTGAGTATCCCGTATTTCAAAACGGACCGCTGTTTTTATGTGATGAAAGCCATGTACGCCGCAGGCTCCCGGGTTAATATGCAAAAGCGCATTCTCCTTATCGTAAATGACTTTAAGAATGTGCGAGTGTCCGCAAATGAAAAGACCAGGTTTATGCTTTAACAAAAGATTTTTAATCCGGGCCGGGTATTTACCCGGGTACCCGCCAATATGTGTTATCAGCACCTTGAGTTGCTCGCAAAAAAATACCAGGTCTTCGGGCCAGCGGTTCTGGAGCTCCAAATCGTCAATATTACCAATTACAGCCCGGAGCGGTTTTAGTTTTTCAATCTCATCGCAAAGTGTTGAGCTGCCAATGTCGCCTGCATGCCATACCTCATCCGCCTCCTGAATGTGCTTTGTAAGCGCTTTGTCCAGATGACCGTGGGTGTCAGATATGAGCAGTATTTTCCTCATGGAGGTATAGCCCAACAGGGTTACTCCACTCCGAAAAACGAAACAATGTGCTGCAATTCGGAGTCGTTTGAAAAATTGAGGGTGATGCTTCCGCCGCCCTTTGCATTACGCTTGAATTTGTATGATTTATTGAAAATCTTATCGAGGTGTTTGGCTATTACTTTGTCCTCGATGGTGAGGGGCTTATCTATGCGGCTAACTTTGGGCGTAACTTTTATTTTTTCGCCGCGGGCAAGGTCTTCAATCTGCCTCACCGACAAATCCTGCTCAAGTGCAAGCGCAAAAATGGCAAGTTGCCTGTCTTCATTATCAATATTAATAAGTGCCCGGGCGTGTCCCATGGTTATTTCGCGGTCGCGCAGGGCTTTCTGTATTGGGGCGGGAAGCTTAAGTAAACGCAGGAAATTGGTTACCGTACTGCGTTGCTTGCCTACTTTTTCGCTCAGTTGCTCCTGCGTAAGGTTGCATTCATCAATCAGCCGCTTGTATGACATGGAAACCTCGATGGGGTCCAGATCTTCACGCTGAATGTTTTCAACCAGAGCCATCTCGAGCATGGCCTGATCATCGGCCACCCTGATATAGGCCGGAACCTCCACCAGTCCGGCCATTTGCGAGGCTCTGAAGCGACGCTCGCCCGAAATAAGCTGATACCTGTCGTAGCCCATTTTGCGAACGGTAAGCGGTTGTATGATGCCATGCTGGCGAATACTATCGCTAAGTTCCTGCAGGGCATTTTCTTCAAAATTGGTGCGCGGCTGAAACGGGTTGGTTTCAATGCTGCTGATTTTTATTATGGAAACGGAGTTTACTACGGGTGCGTTTTCTCCGAGGTTTTTTGTGGTAATATCAGTTTTGGCGTTCTCTAACAGCGCGCTCAATCCTCTTCCTAATGCCGGTTTTTTGTTCATGGTCTGGTTCAAAATTCAAATTATATATCTTCGCTCAGCTCTGTTTCTGATTCCTGAAGGCTTATCGTTCTATTGCTGTCGCTTATTTTGGTAAGTCCGTTGCGCTGCAATATTTCGCGGGCCAGGTTAAGGTAGCTGGTAGAGCCTTTGCCAATGGCATCATGCATAATGATGGTTCGCCCGAAACTTGGAGCCTCTGCCAGTTTGGTGTTGCGCTGAATGAGGGTGTCAAACACCATATCCTGAAAATGGGTTTTTACTTCCTCCACTACCTGATTTGCCAGCCGCAGGCGTCCGTCGTACATGGTAAGCAGCACGCCTTCAATATCCAGATTGGTGTTGAGGTGCGACTGAACAATTTTAATGGTTTGCAAAAGCTTGCCCATGCCTTCGAGCGCAAAATATTCGCACTGTACCGGAATAATCACACTGTCGGCTGCCGACAGGCAGTTAATAACCGTGAGGCCAAGCGAGGGACAGCAATCCACAATAATAAAATCGTATTTGTCTTTAATCTTGTCAATCGCCTTTTTCATCATATACTCACGGTTGGTGAGGTTTACCAGTTCCAGTTCCACACCTACCAAATCGGCATTGGTTGGCAACAACCACAGGTTGGGGGTGCTTGTTTTGACGATGACATCTTTGGGGTGAACGCTGTCAATGATGCACTCATAAAGCCCCGCTTTTATCTGGGTAGGATCAATGCCAACTCCTGACGTGGCGTTCGACTGCGGATCGGCATCAATTAAAAGTGTTTTATATTCCAGTACGGCAAGGCTTGCCGCAAGATTAATGGCGGTTGTAGTTTTGCCAACACCGCCTTTTTGGTTTGCTATCGAAATTATTTTTCCCATCTCTTCTTAGTTTGTTTGGTTCTGCTGCTTTGTATGTTTAAGGCACTAGCGTGCCGGTTCATTTACTGATTGTTTGTCCTATTTCCATCAGGGTAAGTTCTTTGCCAGCCCTGCTGAATTTAGAGACTGCTTCCTGCTTGTCAATTTTTATATATCCGAAGGTGTCAAAGTGCATGCCTATTATTTTAGCACAGTTAATAAAATCGCAGGCAATAATGGCATTATCAACGCCCATGGTAAAGTTGTCGCCAATGGGCAAAAACGCAAAGTTAATGCTGCGGTATTCGCCAATCAGCTTCATGTCGTAGGTCAAAGCGGTATCGCCGGCATAGTAAAAATTGCCTTCCGAACTCTCAATCACAAAACCCATCGGGTTGCCGCCGTAGCTGCCGTCAGGGAGACCACTGCTGTGCGCTGCGTTCACGCATTTTACATTCCCAAAATCAAGGCGCACCTTTCCGCCGGTATTCATGGGGTGGATGTTTGTAACGCCTTTTTTTTCGAGCCAGGTGTATATTTCATAGTTACAGATCACCATGGCGCCGGTTCTTTTGGCTATAGACCCCGCATCGGCAATATGATCGTTGTGCCCATGCGAAATCAACAGATAGTCAACCGGTATGCTATTCACATCAATTTTTGCGGCCAGCTCGTTGGGCGAAATAAAGGGATCAAACAGCAGGTTTTTTCCTGCAACATTAACCCCAAAACAAGAGTGTCCGTAATAAGTGATGTTCATAAAATAAAAACAAATGATTAAAATTGTTGTTTGTAAAAATAGTCGAATTAGCGGTTTTTGGGCCCCATAGTTTTTAACAAAGGGGCTAAAGAAAGCAGCCCGATGTTAATAAATTCCGATGCATAAAGTTGTAGTTTTAAGTTGTACGAATCGCCCTGGGAGCAATACTCTGAAAGTGGCCCGCATTTATGAGCGCATTCTTCTTTCGCTAGGTGTTCAAACGGAATTTCTGGATTTTCAGACTCTGCCTCCGAATATTACCGATACCGAGCTCTATGGCAAACGCACCCAAGCTTATGATGGTTTTATTCGGCAGCATATTAGCGCCAACACCCGATTTGTATTTGTTTCACCTGAATACAATGGCAGTTATCCGGGTATCCTGAAAGTTTTTCTGGAAAGTATGCACCCTCGCGAATGGGCTAACAAAAAAGTCTGCCTGGTGGGCGTTTCCGACGGCCGGGCAGGAAACCTGCGCGGCATGGAGCATTTGACAGGTGTGCTGCAGTACCTGAAAATACACGTGTTTCACAACAAGTTACCTATTTCGCTGGTGGGCAAGCTGCTGAATGAAGACGGAACCTTTAACAACCCCGATCAGCAAAGGGTTTGCGAGATGCAGATGCGGGATTTTCTGGCGTTTTAGTTTTTACCGTTTACAAGAAATTTTTCTTTTTTAAGCAACCGGTGCGTGTTATCAAAAAAACACACCATGTACAGGCCTTGGTGAAGCGACGAAATATCTAGCGTAGTTTCCTGAACTGTTTCCAGGAGTTGTTCATTAAACACTTCCCGTCCAGTGAGGTCTGTAATTGTAATATAAGATGCTGTAATTCTGCCCTGATTTTGGATGTTGACTGAGCTGACAGATGGGTTAGGGAAAAGCCTTATGGTGTTTTGCCCCGACACTTCATTTACTCCCATGGTGTAGTAAAAGTTGCATGTGTTGTGATAGTTGTTGTTGAAACTGAACGAGTTGTCGGAGTAGCATCGCAAGCGGCCACCGAACTCTGGAAAGCAATCCCCACTACAAATACTATTGGTAAAGAAAGGGTAGGAGTTTAAAAAGCCGATTCGTTCCACAAAAGTGTCGGTTGCGAGTATATATGAATTTTGAAAATTAACGACCCAGAATTTGAGTGATAAATTATTGACCGAAATGTGGCCTGTATCGCTTAATATAGCAACTGGCTGGCATTGGGGCCTATAGATTTGAACGCGAGGAAACAGCCACTTGGTGCCCAACGGACTGTTTCGTGGAATAAGCGTATCAGAATTTATGTATAAAACCCCATAGCTTTGTCGCATAAAAACGCGATCATGCTGAGTAGTATAAAAAGGGCCCATAAGCATTCCTCCAACCCCTTCTCTG
>CALMNJ010000178.1 GCA_937868675.1 uncultured Bacteroidota bacterium
AGGCAAAGCCGGTTATTTTTAAAATTGAAAATGTGGGAGCGGGCGTGTTTTGTAGTTTTGAAAGCTCGTCGGGGTTTGAGTTGAGCAGCTTTAGAAACGGAAGAACAAGGGTGATGGACACCACTGAAAATACAGCATAAAGAATGTTGCAGATGATGTTGAGCCGGGCATGACCCCAATAGCCCCTGATGTATTTGAGTACGGCGAATAGTTTAGGCATTCTTAATCTTTGTTGGCCCTTATCACGTCTTCGATGGGGTCGAGGCGATGGCGCAGCAGTTCTTTTTGTGGCAGCCACTGGTTTTTGTACGGATTATCAAGTTCTACCCTGAAACCGGCATTTTTGAGTTTTGCAAGGTAGTCGAGACCATAAAGCCTTACATGATCCACCTGTCCGAATTTCAGCTTACGTTCTTTATCGGTTTTCAGGGTTTTGTCTTCAATCGTTTTTTCGAGATTTAAAGCCAGCGGCACCTGCAGGATTGCAAATCCGCCGGGTTTGAGTACACGGTAAATCTCGCGCATGGCCTGGTCATCATAGTCAACATGTTCAATGACATGGCAACAGATCACGACGTCAAAGGTATTGTCCGGAAAATCCATTTTCTGCACATCGAGATAAATGGCGTTAAACTCCTGATACATTTCGGGTTCAATGCTTCCAACGGTTTGTGTAATGGTGTCGCCTTTGAGTACGCCGGCAATTTCTTTGTTGGGTGAGATATGCAGTATGGCTGTTTTCTTTTTGTAAACGTCGGTACGCATTTTGAAAAAGAGGTACAGGAGACGCGAGCGGTCAACCGAGAGGCAATTAGGGCACTGTACATTAAGCTTATACCCGCCGCCGGCAACGGTATATTTTTCGAAAGCGGGGGATTTAACGCCCTCACTCGTAAATTTGCTGAAGGTTTTATTACAGTAAAGGCAGTAAACGCTGTTTCCGGGATGAAAAACGGCAAAAATTGTCCTTCTAAGTCTTCTGATTGGATTCATAACGTTTTGCTTTTATTACTGCTTTTACAAGGAACCAAATTTACACAAATAATAGCAGCCACCGGCCTTATTTTGAATGCACGGCGAAGGGGGCTGAATCCTTAAAACTACGTACATTAGCTGCATGGAAACTGTGAGGCAACAAAAGGTAAACAAATTACTGGCGAAGGAACTGGCCGAGATATTCAGGAGCGAGGCACGAAACCTGTTTGGAGGCGCTTTTATTTCGGTTACAATGGTGCGGGTAAGCCCCGACCTGGGTACTGCCAGAGTGTATGTAAGCATCATGGCGGCCAAAGACCGCGACGCGATCTTTAAGTTGATTAACGATCAAAACCATGTCATACGCCGGAAGCTGGGGGGCATTATTGGAAAGCAGTTGCGTGTGGTTCCCGAGCTCACTTTTTTTCTCGACGATTCGCTTGACTACGCGATGCGAATAGAAGAACTGCTAAAAAAGTAATTCCTGAACGTTTCGTTTTACATAGCGCGCCGGTATCTTATTTCGAAAAAGTCCAATAACGCGATCAATATTATCAGTTGGATCAGTGTAACGGCGATTGCAGTCACCACCGGGGCCTTAATCGTGATTTTATCGGCTATGAACGGACTTACCGGAACGGTTGCAAACCTTTACAATGCGTTTGAACCGGATATTAAAATAACGCCGGCCAGCGGCAAGTATTTTCAGGAAAACAATGAAACGATTCAAAAAATAAAAGCCATTCATGGCGTCGAAGAGATTTCGGGAACGCTGAGTGATAAAGCGTTAATTAAAAATTTTGACAGACAAACGCTTGTTGCGGTGAAAGGAGTGGATGGCAGGTTTAACAGAGTAACAGGGGTTGACTCTTCAATATCGGAAGGTAAATTTGATTTCGGAAAAAAGGGTGGCAGAGGAATTCTGCTTGGCAGGGGAATTGCAAACCAACTGCAGGTAAACCTTGGTGATTTTACGAGCGAACTCATTATTTACAGTCCTGTAAAAGGCAAAGCGGAGAGTTTAAATCCACAGGACAATGTAAACGAGGCTTACTTTACACCAAGTGGAGTTTTTTCGCTCAACGATGAATTCGATTTTCAGTATGTTTTTATTGACCTTGAAACGGCCCGCCAACTTTTTGACACGCCGGGAAAACTGAGCGCGCTTGAACTAAAATGTGCCAAAGGCAAAACCGAAGCGATTCAGAATGCACTGAAGCAGATGCTGGGTGCTGATTTTGTTATAAAGAACCGCTACCAGTTAAACGATGCGCTTTTTAAATCGCTTGAAACCGAAAAACTGGCCACGTTTATTATTCTTGCTTTTATTTTAATTATCGCCACGTTTAATATTATTGGCGCGCTTACCATGCTGATTATTGAAAAGAAGAAGGATATAAAAACATTGTACAGTATGGGGGCCGACCTGGGCTTGCTGCGTCATATTTTTATGCGCGAGGGATTTATGATTACCGCTATTGGCGCGGTGGTTGGGCTTTTACTTGGCTTAATTGTGTGCCTTATTCAAATGCAGTTTCACTTTGTAGAGTTCGGTGACGATTTTATTATTCCGTATTATCCGGTTGAACTACAGTTAAAGGATTTCGTCTGGATACTGGGTCTGATAATGCTAATTGGCTTTCTTGCGGCATTGTACCCCGTTAGGTTATTTACGCGCACCGATATGGTACACGAATCCAAAGTGCTTTAATTCCGGATCAGCTTTCCCACCACTTTGCTTTTATACCAATATAAATGCCATCGCTCTTTTTTTCGATGGGATAGGTTTTAAGTGCGAAAGCACCGCCCGATGTGGCTTTTCCGCTCTCGAGATCGAATGAATAACGATGCAGGGGGCATACAATTTCATTTTTATTGCTGCAAAAACCCTTACTCAGGCTGGCGCCGTTGTGGGGGCATTTGTCCTGTACAGCATAAAAACCTTTTTCTGTTTGTGTTACACAAATTTTTTCTCCCCTTAGCTGGAAGATAATAAAGGTACCGGGCTGAACATAATTCGAGAAGGCTTCCTCGTTTTCAAATATTTTTATCCAGTGATATGCCACTCAGAACTTGTTATATAATATCGCTCATGGTATAAATTCCTTTACGGGGCTGAAGGAATTCAGCAGCTATTACAGCGCCAAGCGCAAAACCTTTACGGTTATGAGCTTTGTGCATGATTTCAATGTCATCAATACCCGAATGGTATTTTATGATGTGTGTGCCCGGCACTTCGCCTTCACGAATGTCTTTTATGAAAAGAGTGTCGGGGTCTTTGGTTTCGATACTCCATTTTTTTTTGCGTTCCATTTTATTCAACACCTGATTGGCTAATGTGATGGCAGTTCCGCTTGGTTTGTCGAGTTTATGTATGTGATGTATTTCCTCCATGCTTACATCATAATCGGGGTACCTGTTCATTAACTCAGCCAAAAAGTTGTTGAGTTTAAAAAACAAATTAACACCGAGGCTGAAATTGGTGGCATGAAAAAAGCTCCCATCCTTTACCGTGCAATACGCCTGAATCTCATCAAAGTGTCCGTACCATCCGGTAGTACCAATCACTACGGGTAAGTTAATATCAAGGCAACGCTTCACATTATTGAGCACGGTGTGTGGTGTACTGAATTCAATGGCAACGTCGGCTTTCAATAACTCGCTATCAGTTACCGAGCTGCTGTTTTTTGAATCCACTATTGTAACGATGTTGTGATGCCGTTGTATGGCAATGG
>CALMNJ010000179.1 GCA_937868675.1 uncultured Bacteroidota bacterium
AGTGCCGACGATACCGACCTTGCCGATTCTGTGAAAGATTTTACGTCCATTACCGATGCTGATATAGAAATTATGAAACTTTAGTTGATGAATTTGACGCCAGGAATATGGTTTAAAACCTGTTTAATTTATTTATGCAAGGGGGCTATTAGAACGACGTTTATTTAACTATTTTTCGGCCAAATAAACCAGAGCAACATCAGCGCAATTTGCCGGGCAGCACGCGCACTTACTTTGTCTGGCTGGATCGCGGAATACGCGGGATCGGGTCTCAAAGGTTATGAAATAATAAACACATAATTAATCGTATGAAAGGAAAATTACATTACATTTTAACGTTAAGCTTGGCCGTATTGAGCGGAGCGGCTCAAAACGAAACAAAAAAAGACACGAGTTACTGGCAGAAGTCCGGGTTCTTTGGCCTGAATGCCAGCCAGACACAGCTTAGCAACTGGCAGGGTGGGGGTCAAAACAATGTTGCAATCAATTCCATATTTAACCTTCAGGTACAGTACAAAAAAGATAAACAGGAATGGCTCAACAAGCTGGATGCCCAATACGGCGTGATAAAGATCGGACTTGGCAAGGGCGGATCTTTCCAAAAAAACATTGATCAATTGTTTGCACTTTCAAAATATAACATTAACGCCTTTAGTAAATACTGGTACTATGTAGCACAGATTGACTACCGCACGCAGTTTGCCCCTGGTTATGCGTACGATAACGGAAAACCGGTTGGCAAAGCAGTTTCTGACTATAATTCACCAGGCTATATACAGCTTGCCCTTGGTTTGGATTACAAGCCTGCCAATTATTTCTCGGCTACCATGGCACCACTGGCAGGTAAAATTACCGTGGTAAACCGTCAATACCTGGCGGACGATGGCGCATTTGGCGTTGAGGAGGCGGTTAAGGATACGGCCGGAGCGATAATTACGCATGGTAAAAAAGTAAGAACCGAGTTTGGAGGAAGACTTGTATTAAAATTTAAAAAGGACATCGTCAAAAACGTGAACCTTGACTCCTATCTCGATCTCTTTTCCAACTATCTGGTTAAGCCACAAAACATAGACGTGGTGTTCAACAATCTTGTCACCATTAAAATCACTAAGTACTTTACAACCAATATTATTGTGAACATGATTTACGATGATGATATTACGGTTAAACGCTACAGTGATCTTTACAAGACCGACGACAATATTAACGGGCCCCGGCTTCAGGTAATAAGCACCGTGGCTGTTGGTTTCGGATATAAGTTCTGATATTACTTTGCAGGCCCGGAAGTTTGCTGAGGAGTTGCGGGTGGTTTTTGAACCGGAAGACTTACATTGAAATTACTTTTTACCTCGCTGGCCGAAATTTCGCAGGCGGTATAAATTTCTTTCCATCGTAGCTCCATAATACAGTTGGTGGGTTGCATAATCACCCGTTTAATGGTGCTATCAGGCATCTGGAATTCCATAATTTTGCTCGCTGTGCGGGGCCCTTCAAAAACAAAGGGGTCTTTAAATCGGTCTTCCAGATGCACATCCTTAATGTGAATCTTTTTCCGCATGACAACCGTGTAAAGCTCAAATACCGCTCTTGTAATGCGTATTACGATTTGATTGTGGTCGGCATTGTAGTCTATCTTTACATCCCCGATCACATTTGATTTATAGTTCAGGGAGCCCACTTTCACAAGGGCATCGCAGGTAAAAAAACTGCTATCGGGCCTTATATTTATTTTGGGATTTTGTATGGTCCATGTGTAGGTGCCCCTCACCAGCATTACCTCATATTTATTACGGCCACTTATGTCGCCTAAAGCAAGGAGTACTTTATTTACAGTTTCTTCGTGAAGGGTAACGGTAAGGTCATTAATAATTGCTGGTTTTTTTTGCGTCTGACAATAAAAACAGGGCAGTTTTAACAAAAACAACCCCATAAAAAGGATTTTTGGCCTCATTTTATAAATATATGCAATCAAACAGTAAAATCACCTAAACGTTTTTTGCAGTGTTTAGGAAAATTGTTCAAATTTGCGCCTGAGTAGATTGGCGTCTATATTTCGGATACTTAGTGTTTGTTTTTTAACAGTGTTGCTGTCCTTGGAGGCAGTCTGCCAAACTTTTGGCCCAAACAGTCCAACAAGCGCAGTAAACAGCACTTCGGTCGGCACCCTGGCCTGGACTACCCCATCAAATGTACTGAGCAGTAATAATGCGTATGCAACCATCTCAAGTAAAGGGGTTACCAACTATATTGCCGCAAATAATTTTGGCTTCAGTATTCCGGTTACTACCTCTATTAACGGGATTCAGCTCGACGTTGAAAAAAGCACACTTTCTCCTACCGTTGTGACGCTTCTTGACAGTTGGACTGCTGGTTTAAGCCGGTCTGTATCAAGTGGCTCGAACAGAATGCTGCTCTTTTTTGTTTCTACCGAAAACGGCAATGGTCCACGTGATGCCACCGCCGTATCCTATGGCGGACAATCCCTTACACCAATTGCCTCAGGAACCACCGGCACATCAGGAGGATTTGTAGCTAATATGGAATTCTGGATTTTACTCGAAAGCAGCATTGCATCAGCAACGAGTACGGCCTTCTCAGTTACTTTTGCCACAACAACATTAGTTGAAAACGTTCAGTATTACGCAAGTGCAGTGTATGCAGGGGTTGATCAGGTTCTTCCTTATTCTTCAACCAATGTGTATACGACCACGGGAACAAGTTCAACTATTACAGTGAGCCCAACCCTTGCCACTACCGGCGGAGGAATGGTTGTATCCGGAATGCACTGTGGAAACAACACAACCCCTAACAAAACACCAGGCGGCACTAACACGTATAGTGTAAGCAGTTCGTTCACAGAAACCATAGATACATATACAGGATGCTCCTGCAGCGCATCACTCACAGGCATGAGTGTGGAAATATCCCATCAAACCATTGCCTCGGCCAGTACCGTGGCGCCATCTTACACCTTTGGCGGAACACCAAACAGGCAGGTGGTGATTTATGTAAACCTGGAGTGTAAGCGTGATTTGGATAACTCCGTGAGGCTTATAAAAACAGGAACCGTAACAGGAAGCAACCTTGCTTACACTGTAGCTCCCTGGAATACCGTGGACACGTACACAAGTTACGGTTCAGCATCTAATTTATGGGGGACCACGTGGACGGTAGCCGATGTAAATCAAACCACATTCGGGGCTGCCTTCAGCGCATCGGTGGCCAACGGTACGGCACGGGTGGATCATATGCGGATTACCATTACAGGAACGAGTACCTTACCGGTTGAGTTGTTGAATTTTTTCGCAAGGTGTAATGATGAAGTTAACGATCTTCATTGGCAAACAGCGAGCGAGCATCAAAGCAAAGAATTTATTATTCAGCGCAGCGATGGCCTTTCAGACTTTGTTGATATTGGAGTGGTAAATGGTCAGGGAAATAAATTAGTAATTTCAGAGTACGAATTTACCGATCCCCGGCCGGTAAGCGGAAACAATTACTACCGGCTTAAACAGGTTGACCTTGATGGCTCTTTTTCGTACTCCTGGATTGAGGTGGTGAATAAGAATTTAATGCCCGGCGAACCGCAAGTTTTCCCGAGTCCTTTTTGCGACGAAAAATTAAATGTGCAATATGCCGGAAACGTAGGAGACGATGTTCAAATTTATTCGAACGATTTAAAGCTTGTTCGTCAGTTCAGGTTACAGTCGGGTATGGCAGAGTTGGCATTAACAGAACTTACAGACGGGGTTTATTACATGATCTTTTATTCGGAAGGCCGGCAGAAGATCAAAAAAATCGAAAAGTTCTGCCGATAAAACTGGCAGCTCTTACTCCTCATGTTCCCCCTTCAGGGCTTTTTCATAATCAGGATGTTTCAGGAATTTTTCTCTGTCCGGATTTTTTGTTGTTCGGAAAAGAGCGTCCATGTATGCCTCGCGGGTCATGCTATCGTAGTGAATAATATTGTATTTTGCCTGCATGGTTTGAAACAGGTTTAACAACACCAGCAAAACTGTTGCGGCAGCAACCGCTCTGAATACCACCTTGCTTTTTTCGGAAGAGGTCTTAAAGAGCCGGGCAAGGCCAGGCGTAAGCAGAGGATAGACATCAATCATGGCCCTTTGTCCAAATGACCCACCATACCACCAG
>CALMNJ010000180.1 GCA_937868675.1 uncultured Bacteroidota bacterium
GTGTAGTGAACTGTTTTTATCGGTTTTCTTCCGGGAGGTAATTCATCAATAATACTGCTGTCAAGGTCGCCGTATAAAGTCATTGCCAGTGTGCGTGGAATTGGTGTGGCGGTCATGATAAGCATGTGTGGCGGGTGTTCATTTTTATCGCGCAGCCGCGCACGCTGCGCCACACCAAACCGGTGTTGTTCATCAATTACCACAAGCCCCAGGTTCATGAATTTCACCTCGTCCTCAATTAATGCATGCGTTCCAATCAAAATCTGTAGCTCGCCCGACTGAAGCCTGGAATGCAGCAGTTTCCTTTCCTTCGATTTTGAAGACCCGGTCAGTAGCGAAATCTTCACATCCATATTCCCCAGAAAATTGGTAAATGTAGCAAAGTGTTGTTGCGCCAGTATCTCAGTAGGTGCCATCATACACGCCTGGTATCCGTTATCAAGCGCCAGTAGCATGCTCATGAGAGCCACCAGGGTTTTGCCGCTTCCCACATCGCCCTGCAACAATCGGTTCATTTGCCGTCCGCTTCCCATGTCGGCCCGTATTTCTTTGAGTACTTTTTTTTGGGCTCCGGTAAGCGTGTAGGGGAGATGTTTTTCATAAAAGGTAGTAAAACACCGGCCTACTTTCGGGAACACAAATCCCCTGAAATGTTTGGCCCGCCCTTTGTTTATTCTGAGTAAGCGCAGTTGAATAAAAAAAAGCTCCTCAAATTTAATGCGCAGTTGGGCTTGTTGCAGTTGTTGCTGATTGCCGGGGAAATGAATGCAGCGCAGGGCATCAAAGCGCGAAAGTAATCTAAACTCCTCAAGCACCTGCAGACTCAGGTTTTCGCCAATGTGTTCGGGCCTGAGCTGATATACCAGCAAACGCAGCGCCTTCCGTATCCCTTCGCTGTCGAGGCCTTTCAACTTTAGTTTTTCGGTAGAATTGTAAACCGGCTGAAGGGCCGTTTGCTGTTCAATGAATTCGTCACTGACTTCATTTATTTCGGGGTGGGCCATATTTACCCGGCCCTTAAAAATGCCGGGTTTACCAAACACAATATATTCAGTGCCCATTTTTAGTTTCGTGGCAATCCAATGATAACCTTTAAACCAAACCAGCTCCATAATACCACTGTCGTCGCTAAAAACAACCTGCAGGCGCTTGCCTGCTTTTTGTCCCGTTATTTCAAGGGTTTCAATGCGCCCACGCACCTGTGCATAAGGCATTTCGTCATTAAGCTCGTTAATTTTGGAGAAGGTTGTGCGGTCAACATACCTGAACGGATAATATTCAAGCAAATCGCTACAGGTAAAAATGCCGGTCTCTTTTTTAAGAACATCAGCCCGTTGAGGCCCTATTCCTTTTAGATATTCGATTGGAGTATCGAGCATGGCGTTTAAAATTACTACAACTTATTTGTTGATACAATTGAGCCACCCGACTATGTGTTGCCACTTATGCACGTAAATTTGTTGAGCATGCGTTTTATTGTGGCATTTTTCATTTTCGCCTTCCTATCCTTAAGTGTCAGGGCGCAATTTATGGATACACTCCATGAAGTGTTTAAATATCATGCCAGTATTGATGCGCGGCTTGAATCGAGAAACAGCATCATAAATAACGGTATTGTAAGCGTAAACGGGGTCAGGCTGGGAGTTGCCTTCCGAAGAAAACTACGCATCGGAGGAGGCCTTAGCTGGCTCAGGACAGAATTGGCAAACCCGGTCCCGAATTTTGGAGACTCGCTTATTAATCCAGGCATTGTAAGGCGTTATAAACTCATGTATTTATGCTACTACATTGACTTTGTGTTTTACAAAAGCAAGCGCTGGCAACTCAGTGTACCCATCCAGGCTGGTACCGGCATTAACTGGAATCAGTATGGAAAGGGGTATCGTGTTTTTGGTCCTGAAAAAAAATATTTTGCCCTGCTTTACGAGCCCGGAATAACCGTGCAGTATAAGGTATTTAAATGGTTTGGTTTGGGCTCCGACCTGGCTTACCGTTTTGCATACAGCCATGCCCGGCAAACTGGCATTAACTTAAATGGCCCAACCTTTAGTTTCAGGATCGAATTTTGGTTCGATCAGCTTTATTTTGATCTTTTTCCCCAATCGGATGTCACAAAACGATTCGGGCCCGCCGAATGGTGAGCCCGATTTTATTAATTTTAATTTACTGATTAGGAAACCTTTACGGCTTCGTAGCATTTAAATTCTCCGGCACGACCCATGTATTCGGCGTCTACCTCAACCAGCCCTACTTTTTTAACCTGATCTTTTGTGAGCGGCTTGCCTGGCAGCCATCTGTCATCCTGAACTTTAAGCTCAATATCTTTTCCGGAAAGTACCTGATTAAGTTGTTTTTGGGTTAGGAAAAGCACGCCGTCTTCTTCGTCTTCACTTTCTGCAAGTAGCAGAGTACCAACAAGTTTTAACTTTGGAACCTCGGGTTTGTATTTAAATTCAAGGCCTTCCTGCGAGTTAATTTCTATATAATCAATCAAAAAGTCTTTGGTAAAACGGGGTAAAATATTCTTCCACTTAGCAAAGGAGTTATCCTTTTGAGTGTATTGAATAGCTTCTTGAAACTGCTAACAAAGTAAAATTAGTGTTGATTT
>CALMNJ010000181.1 GCA_937868675.1 uncultured Bacteroidota bacterium
CGCTCTGAATTTCCGGATGAAAAAATACACTTACACCGAAAAAAAAGACACCCGTTCAGGGTTTGGCGCGGGCCTCTCCGAACTTGGTAAAACCAACCCTCACGTTGTGGCCCTTTGTGCCGACTTAACAGGTTCTCTAAAAATGGACGCCTTTCAGAAGGATCACCCCGAGCGGTTTTTTCAGGTAGGTATTGCCGAGGCCAATATGATGGGTATTGCGGCCGGTCTCACAATAGGAGGTAAAATTCCATTTACCGGAACGTTTGCCAATTTCAGTACCGGCCGGGTGTATGATCAGATCCGTCAGAGCATTGCTTATTCTGACAAAAACGTAAAAATATGCGCTTCCCATGCCGGCCTCACATTGGGTGAAGACGGCGCCACCCATCAGATACTGGAAGATATCGGGCTCATGAAAATGCTTCCGCACATGGTGGTTATCAATCCCTGCGATTATAACCAGACCAAAGCGGCCACCATTGCCATAGCGGCACACCACGGACCGGTTTATCTTCGTTTTGGCCGGCCCGCAGTTCCTAATTTTACCGCGGCCAATCAAACATTCGAAATTGGAAAAGCCGTGATGCTTAATGAGGGAACCGACGTGACCATTGTTGCCACAGGCCACCTTGTTTGGAAAGCCATTGAAGCCGGTGAGAAACTTGCCGAAAAAGGCATTAGCGCCGAGATCATAAACATACATACCATTAAGCCACTTGACGAAGAGGCAATACTTAAGTCTGTTCGCAAAACAGGCTGTGTTGTAACGGCCGAAGAGCATATGATGAACGGTGGTCTCGGTGACTCCATCGCACAATTGCTTGCCCGTAATTTGCCTGCTCCTCAGGAGTTTGTAGCAGTAAACGATACGTTTGGTGAAAGCGGAACGCCCGACCAGCTTATGAGCAAATACGGGCTCGATGGTATCCACATCGTGGAGGCAGCTGAAAAAGTGATGAAGCGTAAATAAACCGCCCCCGCTCTTTGCCCTAGAATCTCCTTTTCTCTACTCACGTTTAACGATTCACTAATGCAGAGGCTTTTCTTTACTGTTCGCTTTTTTATACCTTAGGCCTTTGTTTGCCGCATGCGCGGCCTCCTTATTATGAAGATTTTTAACCGCACCAAAATAGTGGCCACCATGGGGCCTGCCACTTCCGATGTCTCGGTACTCGAGACCATGTTTAACGAAGGTCTGGATATTTGCCGTATCAATTTTTCACATGGCGATTATGAAGCCGTAAAAAATACGGTTCAAAATATTCGTGATCTTAACAAACGACTAAACCGTCATGTTGGCATACTGGCTGATCTCCAGGGTCCCAAGCTCCGCATTGGTGTGGTTAAAAACAACAATGTAACTCTTATCAACGGTCAGGAAATAACCATCACCACAAAAGAATGCGAAGGTGACGAACATCAGATTTACATTACCTATCCTCAGTTTCCCCAGGACGTTAAAGTCGGCGAAACGGTGCTGATAGACGATGGCAAGTTACACCTCAAAGTAGTTGAAACAGATGGTAAACAAAACGTGCGCTGTATGGTTATGGTCGGCGGAACACTCTCCTCAAAAAAAGGCGTGAATCTGCCAAATACCAAAATTTCGCTCCCCTGCCTTACCGTAAAGGACATACGCGATCTGGAGTTCGCACTGGAATTCGATTTTGACTGGATTGGATTGTCCTTTGTAAGAAGTGTCACCGACATTGTGGAATTGAAAGACATCATCAAAAATAAAAACAAGCGCGCCCGCGTGATTGCTAAAATAGAAAAACCGGAAGCAGTAAGGGAAATAGACAATATTATTGACGTTGCCGATGGGATTATGGTGGCCAGGGGCGATCTGGGTGTTGAGCTGCCAATGGAAAAAGTGCCACTGTTGCAAAAAATGATCGTGCACAAATGCATTGAAATCGGAAAGCCAGTTATTATTGCCACCCAAATGATGGAAAGTATGATCACCAGCTATACTCCAACACGTGCCGAAGTGAACGACGTGGCTAACGCGGTGATGGATGGTGCCGATGCCGTAATGCTAAGCGCAGAAACATCTGTGGGCAAGTACCCCGCCAAGGTAATTGAAATGATGCGCCGGATCATAACACAGGTTGAAGAACTTGATACCATTTATTACAAAGAACACACCCCGCAGATAAAAACAATCACTTTCATCACCGATAGCATTTGTTACAATGCCTGTTCACTGGCCCATCATGCCGGGGCACAGGCCATTATCAGTATGACCAATAGCGGCTACACGGCTTTTAAGCTTTCGAGCCACCGGCCCAAAGCTCCCATTTATATCTTTACTGACAACCGGCCGTTACTTACCACACTCAGTTTGGTTTGGGGCGTGCGTGGTTATTATTATGACCGGTATGAGAGCACCGACCAAACCATTGAAGACCTGAAGAGTATTATTAAAAACGAAGGTCATGTGCGCAACGATGATCTGGTAATAAACATTGCCAGCATGCCTATGAAGGAGAAAGGCCGCACCAACATGATGAAATTAAGCTACATAAACTAATGTGGCTAAAAGCACCGAATATTTCCTTTGTTCACGGTTTTTCTAAGAGACATGGCGGTACTTCTCCCGCGCCTTTTGGTACGCTTAATCTTGGCGGATCGGATGATGACCCTGAGAACATTCGAAACAACCGAAGTATTGCACTTCGGCAACTTGGGCTTGATTACAAAGCCCTGTGCTTTTTAAAACAGGTGCACGGCAATGAGGTATGTATTGCTCAACCTGGCAGGCAACAGGGTGATGCCCTTGTAAGCAACCGGCGTGGAGATGTTCTTGCTGTATCTATTGCTGATTGTTACCCACTTCTTTTTGAGGACCATGAAAACGGCGTGATCGGTGCCGCACACGCGGGCTGGCGTGGAACAGTGGGTCGTATTGCCGCAAACACGGTTGATGCAATGGAAAGGCTTGGTGCCAGCAGAAACAAGATCAGGGTTGCTATCGGGCAGGGAATTTCACAACAAAACTTTGAAGTGGGGCATGAAGTGATTGACCAATTTGCCGCAAATGGATTTCCTGAAAATTGCTGGGATGGCAAACACATTAACCTAGCAAAATGCAATATATTTGTGTTAACCGGCAGCGGCATTCTACCTCAGAACATCTGGGCCATGAACCGCTGCACCTTTGAAAGTGATTTTTTTAGCCACCGCCGCGACAAAGGACTTACGGGTCGCATGTGGGGGGTAATAAGCCTTTGATGAAACGTTGGTCAAACATAACATGTGTTTTTTTATTGATCAGCAATTATCTTGCTGCACAACAAACGCCCATGTATTTTCAATACACGTTTAATAAAGCCGGCATGAATCCTGCGGCATCGGGTACTGAAATTGATCAGGAAAATTATTTTGCAGCCGGTATTAACCGCCAATGGGTGGGCATGGAAAACGCTCCATTCTCCAGTTTTTTCAACCTATCATATACCATAAGACCTCCTCGCAGTTACCGTTACTGGCAAAACGCAGGCGTGTATCTGGATAGCGACCAATCGGGGATGGTAAGCAGCGACAATTTTTATGGCAGCTATACTTTTCACATGCTCCTGCGTAAAACCCATGTGTTGTCGTTTGGCGTGTTTGCCGGCATGCGTTCTTTTAAAAAAGACCTGGGTGCATTTGATCCCAGCGATCCTGCTGTTGCCAAAAACGTTTCGGCGCTTTACCTTTATCCTGATATCATTCCGGGCCTTCGGTATGCAGGCAAAACTTATTTCATTGATTTTTCGTTGAGGCAAATCACAATAACCAGGTTAAAGGACTTTAAGGGCCGGCGTATCGGAGGCCCCTCAAAGCTTACACCGCAACTCTATTTCGATGCCGGAAAAAAAATACCCGTTAGTGATTTTTTGATGATGATGCCATCCGTTGCCTTAAACATGCCGCTGATTGGTCCACCAAGTGTTGATGGAAATGTTATGTTTTATTATGCCAATCGTTTTGGCGCCGGATTGGGTATTCGCGGAATTGGGCAAATAAATGCTACGCTTCAGATTCGTTTTTTCAAAAACACCACCGTCGGTTTCGCCTACAGTTATCCATTAAACTCGCTTCGTTACTCGGTGCCAAACAGTATTGAATTAATGGTGGGTGTAGTGCCCATCGGTATGAACGCCAAATCTTCGGGCAGGCACTCGGTTGCCAAATGCCCGGCTTTAAGTTATTAAAATGAGATATTCGGGATTTGCAATCAGTTTGTTTTTTATCCAGATCGCATTGGCACAGAAACCGTTTGATCAGGCCCGCAGTTTTCTTGATAAAGCCGATTATACAAGCTGTACACGAATATTGGATTCGTGCCATGCGGCAAAGTACCATTCGGATAGTGTTTTGTTCTATCTTGGGCTCGTGAAATTTAAGACTGATAATATCGAAGCGGGTCAGCGTTATATAGCCTTGTTAAATAAGGAATATCCTGACTTTTACGAGGTTCACTATCTCAAAGGGTTGCTTTATTTCTCAAAGAAAAATTATGCCAAAAGTGCTGATGAGTTTACCCGCGTCATTGAAAAGGACCCGCGTAATGTAAAGGCCTACTTTAACCGCTCTGTAGCGCTCGGACAGCTTGAAGAGTTTCTGGACGCAATTTCAGACCTCGGAGAATGCATTAAGCTTGAACCATCTAATCCGCAGAACTATTATTCGCGTGCTTACTGGTACGAATACACCGGCAATTACCCAGAAGCGGCAAAGGATTATCAATTTGCTATTGGGCTGGATCCCAGGAACTATGACGCGTACATGGGACTTGCCTATGTTTACAAAAATCTAAAGGACGACTCAAAAGCCTGTGAAGTAATTAACAAAGCAATTTCAGCGGGTTCGCAAATTGCTGATGAGGTAAAAATAAACTTTTGCAGATAACTATCGCGTGCCGGTGCTGCCGAAGCCGCCCGCACCCCGCTCCGAATGTCCAAGCTCTGAAACCACGTACCACTCTATCTGCTCATGTCGTGCCACCACCAATTGTGCAATACGCTCCCCATCATTTACAGTAAAATCAGCATCCGAAAGATTCACAAGAAGAACTTTTACCTCACCTCTGTAGTCGGCATCTATGGTTCCTGGAGAATTAAGGACGGTGATCCCGTTTTTAAATGCCAATCCACTGCGCGGCCTTATTTGTGCTTCATAACCGGCTGGCAACTCTATGAACAAACCTGTTGGTAACAGCGCGCGTTGAAGTGGCTTAAGTGTTACCGGCTCTTTCAAACTTGCTTTCAAATCAAGACCGGCAGCCTTTTCGGTTGCATATTCAGGAAGTGCATGGTTAGAATTATTTATTACTTTGATCTGCAGCTGCGACATTGGAACTTAATTTTTTGAGATTATTAAATTCAAGTTTATAAACAATCCACACAAACAGGAGTATCAACAAATTATTCAAAAGAAGTTTTATGAGAGTACTTCCTAAATGCTGGTAGCTGAATGACACCAGATAAAACAATAAAGCAACCCCCGTGTACACTAAAATGGCCTTCAGATTATATTTGATGGGGAAATATTTCTGGCCAAGGATATAGGAAAGCACCATCATGCCTCCATAGGCGGCAAACGTAGCCCAGGCGCAGGCAACATAAGAGTAAGTTGGCACAAATATCCAGTTAATAATAACCGTAATCGCGGCACCGGAAAGTGCTATAATAGCTCCAAATTTTGTTTGCCCGCTAAGTTTATACCATATTGAAAGATTGTACATTACGCCCAGAAAAAGATTCGCCAGTAATAAGGTGGGCACAACCGTGAGGCCTTCCCAGTATGCGCTTCCTACAAAATATTTAATCCACCCCAGGTTCAGTGTGGTTGCCAAAAAAAGAAGCAGACAAAAAATGATAAAATATTTCATGACCACCGCGTAGGTTTTTTTTGAATCTTTTTCTTTAGCACGATTAAAGAAAAAAGGCTCTGCCGCAAACCTGAATGCCTGAATAAACACCGTCATGAGTATCGCAATTTTATAACAGGCGCCGTATATGCCCTGCGCAACCTGAGCTTCTACTTTATTTACCATCAGTTTTTTCAGGATAATCCGATCAAGCGTTTCGTTTACCATGCCGGCAAGTCCTAATATGAGCAATGGCCAGGCATACGTCAGCATTTCCTTCATCAATACCTTGTCTGGCTTCAACTTCACTGTGATGAGTTCTTTAGACAGCAATGCCATGGTAACAAGATTGGCAATCAGATTGGCAAGAAAAACATATCCGATGCCCGTTTCGGGGTTATAGATAAATGCCACAAAAGAGTTGTCGCCTGCAAGGTGCGCGTTTCTGCAAATACGAACCAAAAAAAAAGTCACCGAAAAATTAACCACCACATTGATGAGTTTCAGCAAAGAGAACTTCAGCGCTTTATTCTGGGCCCTGAGCCGGGCAAAAGGCATTGCACAAATGGTATCGGTTGCAATAATGAGGACGCTCCATAAAATAAAACGTGTACGGTACACGGCATTTGGTGTACTAAGTGAATCGGCAATAGCCGGTGTAAACAACATCAATACAATGCTGAAAAACAGCGTTGATGCCAGCAGCGCTGCAAAAGCATTGTTGTAAACTTTTTCTTTGTCTTCGAGCTTTGAATTGTAGTTGAAAAAAGCCGTTTCCATACCGTAAGTAAAAATTACGTTGAGAAACGAGATGTAAGCGTACAGCTCACTGTTGATACCGTATTCGGCGGGTAAAAACCCGTTTACCCCAACCGTGAGAAGGGGCGTAAGCATGTAGTTGAGCAGCCGGGGAATAATGGTTCCAAGGCCATATATTACGGTTTGCCCCGCCAGCTTTTTTAGTGGATTCGACACCCTTTCAGATACTTACAAATAATTAAAGTTAGACAATATCAAACCCGGGGTTTTTGGCCCCGGCCCTAAGATATTAACCAACTGGTGTAGAATTCGGACAAATTGAATTAGTGATTTTTGATCTGCTCCTCGAGTATTTTTATTCCTTCAACAAAACTGTGCGGTTCGTACCCTAAATCGCGGCGGGCCTTGTTGATAATGAAGCCCGTGATGGGCGGGCGTTTTGCCGGCTGCTTTATATCCGTACTCTTACTGGGTTTTATCAGGGTTTTATCCAAACCATAATAATCGGCCACCGTTCTTGCCAGATCCAATATGCTGTAAAAATCCTTGCCCGATATGTTATAAATACCCTGGGCCGACTTTTCCGCTATCAGAATACAACCATCAGCTAAATCTTCGGCCAACGTGGGTGTTCTGAATTGATCGTCCACCACATTTATGGTCTTACCTTGCTCCAGATTCGATTTAACCCAAAGAACTATATTGCTGCGGCTCATGTTATCCACAATTCCATATACCAAAACGGTTCGTGCGATGGCCCAGTGCAGCGAAGATTTTATTACATATTCCTCCCCCAACAATTTTGTTTCGGCATAATAACTCAGAGGATTGGGTTTCTCGGTTTCATCGAGCGGACCATGCGTTCCATCAAAAATAAAATCCGTGCTCAGATGAATAAATTGCGGCTTATACATTGCGTTTTTTTTCTGGAGGCTTTCAAGCACTTCCACCTGATTCTTAACGGACGTTGCATTTAACATAAGCGCGCCATCCCGGTCGCTTTCGCAGGCATCCACATTGGTCATTGCAGCGGTATTTATCACCACATCCGGCAGGTATTTTGTAAAAACCTGTTCCACGTTTTTGGCATTGGTTATGTCAAGCGGTTCGTATAAATAACCTTGTTTTTGTACCAGCCTGTTATCGCCCCGGGCCGTAGCAATGCATTGAATATCTGTTTTTTCGCGAAGCTTATACACCAGCTTCTGCCCCAGCAGCCCATTTGATCCGGTAATGAGGATTTTTTTCATGTTATTGTGCTAAGAGTTCTGCTCCAATATGCGCGCACTTTTTTCAAGTTCCTTGTACCATTCCTTTCCGAACTTTCTAATCAATGGTTCCTTTAAAAAACGATATACAGGCACATCCAGTTTTTTACCGCAATCGCAGGCCGGTTTACATAAGTTCCATTTATGGTAGTTTACCGCATCATAGGCTTTGTACTTTGTTACCCTTACAGGATAGAGATGGCAGCTTACCGGCTTTTTCCAATCAATCACACCTTCGTTATATGCCTTTTCAAAAACACATTTGGCAATGTTGTTTTCATCAAAATAAACAAACGCACACTCAGCGCCTTCACTCACCAGAGGTGTGGTGTAGTCTCCCTCATGATCAATTACGTATGCGCCGTATTTTGCCAGGGTCCTTTTACCTTTTTCGTTCATATACGGCTTCACTTTTTCAAGCACGGAATCAATAATGACGAGTTCCTCCTTTTCAAGAGGAGCGCCGCTTTCGCCTATTACACAACAGGCACCTTTGCATGCGTTGAGATCGCATACAAATTTACGTTCCACAATGTCTTCGCTAACCAGGGTGTTTTTAATCGCAATCATGTTCAGGATTGCGAAGATACGGAAGTGTCGTCAATGTTCTGCACTTTTTGAAGAAGCCTTAGTTCTTCCAGATCCTTTTTCCGGATTACAAAGGTATTGCTCCAGCGGTCGTGCCAGCCTGTTGTACTCAAACATGAAAAAGCTTCAAAGGGCACCGACCGGGCAAAGGAACGGGCCAGCAACTGCCTGGCCGCAGGCTTGTTACCATATTCATCCACCACAATGCGCCCCATAATGGCCTTGGCTGGTGAAGTACCCATACCAAATTCAAAAAGAAAGTAATAACCCGGGGTTAAAATAAGCCAGTTAAAAAGCCTGCTAAATATATCTATCATGGAGTCTTCGAGTAGTATCGTTGCGTCCAGAAGGACTAGAATCGCGCCTAATGAGGCGCCAATAATTCCATTCAGAATTAGGATAAAAACAGAGTCAAGTAAATAATGTCCAAAGCGGGGCCAGCCATCAACATAAGGAACCGATTTGAATCTGGTAAAGGTTTTCTCAACCATTTCGCCGGTGGTTCGGTCGCGGCGACTGGTTATTACTGTCTCTTTAATCTCAGTAATTTTCTGCATGGTGATCGTTTAATTTACCGCAACATTCTGGGTCATATATGAACCAAGATATTTTTCGAGTATGGCTTTGTAAGCCGGTGTTGATTTAAAACCTCCGGGGCCCGCAAAAAATTCATTGAATAGTTTTTTGTGTATGCTTCCTTTTGGAAGCACAAAACCCATCTCTTCACGCGACTGGTTAAGAGTTTTTTGTATTTTGAGAACCTTTTGTGGGTTACTTTTGAGGTAAAACCAGAAACCGATAGCATCTACGTAACCAAAATAAAGTACATTTTTAGAAATATCTTCCAGAATTTTTACCTCGCTGGGGTAGTACAGAATCTTGAGGTCCGGAATGTACTGTTTCTTCATTTCGTTCACATACATGTTAAGACTCGTGTTTTGCATGGTCAGGGCCGTCATGTTACCAAGCCCCCGCATGATATCTTCTTTGGTTCTATTCTTAACATCTAAGGCATTCCCATTGGAAATGCAGAACGCCACGTTTTTAAGATAAGGTGCGGTAAAATCAGCGTGTGCTGCGCGTTCTTTATTAATTGTTACCCCCCCCACTCCAATACCATTTTTACCTAATTTTTGTGTGGCAATAAAAAAAGTATCAAAATCAGTAAAGGCATTGTATTTGATATGCAGCGCCATGTTTTTCTTTTTGGACAGCCAGGCCACATATTCGTTCATTATTTCGACTTCAATTCCCTTCATTGTTCCCTTGTCATCAAATGCCAGCGGAGACCTTGAAAGATAGTCAACTGTAAGGGTGTCCGTTTGAGAAATGCCAGTACGGGCTAATACTGCAAACAAAATTATAAGGAAATATCTACTCACTTCAGTGTATAAATTTAACGTTTGTAAGGCCCGTTTTTGTATTTGAGCGAATGCAGTTTTCATCAGTTAATTGTTAATTGCACACTTAGCCAAATAACGGGCCAAAGTTCTGCAATGTTTTATAAACAATCTGCTTTTAGGTTTTTTTACATATTGAAACAACAGTTGCTCGGCGCTAAAATTTGTAACTTTAAACTATATCACAAGGTATTTACCATGGTCGAAATAAAAAACAAAGTGGCCGATAGCGGTATCGTAAGCATTGATCTGGAGTCGTTTATTACCCAAGGTGAACGAGTTGTTTTTGACATCAGGCCTTGCCTGTTTAATGATCTTATTTTGCGCGAAAAAGAGTTCAGGGAGTTTGTAAAAACAAATCCGTGGGATTTGTATCGCGACAAAATTGTTGGTATAGTCTGCAGCGCGGATGCCATCGTTCCCACCTGGGCTTATATGCTGGTAGCGCTGGCATTGGAGCCGTTTGCTAAAAGGGTTTTTTTTGCTGATAGTCGCGAAATTGATACTCTTCTTTTCGCTGAAACGATCTCAAAGCTCAATCCCGAACAATTCCGGAATGCGCGCGTTGTAGTTAAAGGCTGCTCGGACACCAAAATTCCGGTTAATGCTTACGTTCAGTTGAGCACCTTATTAAAACCCTACGTAAAAAGCATCATGTATGGCGAACCCTGCAGCACCGTGCCTCTTTTCAAGGCTAAGGTGTAATGGCGCTGAAGCTGTAACCCTTTTCAGAAAAATACTTTAGCATTAGCGGCAAAGCGTATTTTACGTTGCGCTCGGCCTTTATGTTGTCGTGAAACAAAACAATGCTGCCCGGCCTACAGTTTCGAATCACTTTTACAGCGCACTCACGGGGCTCTATTTTCTCGTAATCGTAACTTATCACGTCCCAAAGTACAACCCGATAACCACGGGCCAAAAGTTCTCTCAACTGGCTACGTTTAATTTTTCCGTATGGTGGTCTAAACAGGTTGTTGCCAACCAGGCCCCGGCACTCCTCTGTTTCGCGCATGTAATCAGAAACCGTGGTGCCCAGACCTCTGGTATGAAACATGGTATGATTGGCAACAGTATGCCCACTCTGTTTTACCCTGTCAAAAATGTCGGGATATTTAAGCACATTGGCACCAACGCAAAAAAAAGTAGCCTTTGCGTTGAACTTTTCCAGTACCTCAAGAATCCAGTCTGTGAGTCCTGGAACCGGCCCGTCGTCAAAGGTTAGATAAATCTTTTTTTCGGTCCGGCTAAAATTCCAAAGAGCACCCGGATAAATTTTCTTAAATAAAGTGCCTGGTTGTATCAGCAGCATTTTGTTCATTGTGATTTTCCGGCAACTTTATCTGAAATTTTATCTCCTAATGATCATGGTATGGTGGGTTGCGCTCTTGGTTCAGTTTCTTCTGCGGAAATAAACACACTAAGTCTGGATGCATATTCTTTATACAATGCGTCCTGCTTATACTGCTGCGCCATGCCGGTAAGGCGCCGCATAATATCTTTGGCCTGGGCTACATCGCGGGTGTAGGCCGAAGCCCTGCTTTTTGGCATATTACCATATACGCGGAGATCTCCTTCGTAAATATCAAAAAGCATTTTAGATAACTCATTGCCCTTTTTTATGTCCCCAATCTCATAGTATCCTACACAAATTGCAAAAATCGTGGCGTCAAATGGAATGTTCTTCTCCGGCATTTTTTCGAGGCATTTATCCAGCACGGCTCTGGCTTTATCCTTTTTTCCCTCGCCAATAAGTGCTGCCGCCAGAATTCCCATTTGCATCCGCAGATTCCCTGTCATCCGGGTACAGTTTTCGTCCATGTTAACTCCTTCCTTATCCTGTCCACCCCATTGGAACTTATTCATTATGTTATCATACATCACGTCGGTGTTAACCCTTCCGCCCTGAGCCTCTTCGCCTTCGCTTGCTTCAATAGGCACAAAGCGGTAAGCAAGACCCTCCAGCTGAAAGTACTTTTTAAGGCCGAGGTAGGCCTCGTCACCCGTTGTAACAGCAAAATAAATTGGACGCTCCCAGTTATTATGTGCAATAAGATCGAGCACCATCACATCATTTTTTACGATGTAGTTACGTCCCCCAAGGTCCCAGGTAATACGCTTAGACATTCGAGCAGCCTCTCTGGGATCAATCACTTTGTTTTTCATTACCGTAGCGCTATCCACATCAATGTAGAACTTCCTGCTGGGCAACATATCAATTAAGTCGTTACCAGTGTCATATTTCGTTCGGGGATCATCCCCAACGCAATATTTCATAGCCTCAGTAAGTGGCATCGCCTCATTAGTTTGCGGGCTCAGAATAACATACGACATTTTTTCGGCTTCCAGCTTTTCTTCAGGTATTGTGAATGGCACTGGCTTGCTTTCATATGCTGCGCGACGCATCTGTTTAATGTACCAGTCGGTTTGTAACAAACTAAGGTTTACAACCCGCACATCGGTGCGAATGCCTTCCACCTCCTGGGCATACCAAAGCGGGAAGGTGTCGTTGTCACCATTTGTAAATATTATTGCGTTAGGTGCGCAGCTCTGCAGGTAATTGATCGCGCAATCGCGCGACAATGTACGGAGCGAACGGTCGTGATCATTCCATCCTTCTTTCACCATAATACCCGGTACAATCAGGCTCAGTAATGTGGATGATACGGACATGCTCATAGTAGCCGCCCGTTTACTTAACTGATCGTAAATAAACAGAACACCAAAACCTATCCATACGGCAAAAGCATAGAAACTACCCGTGTATGCATAATCACGCTCGCGGGGCTGGTAAGGTTGTTGGTTCAGGTAAATGACAATAGCCAGACCAGTTAAAAAGAAGAAACTCAACACAATCCAAGCATCCGGTTTATTTCGCTGAAAGTGGAAAAACATGCCCAGAAGCCCCAACAGAAGAGGCAATGCATAATAATGATTGGTGGCAAAGTTGTTTTTGTCCCTGTAAATTGGGGTAGAGGTATCGTAGTCAAGCATGAAATTATCAAACGGGGCAATCCCCGTTACCCAGTTGCCGTCCAAATTATTGGCAACAGAACCCTGAATATCATTTTGTCTTCCTACAAAGTTCCAGAAGAAATATCGCCAGTACATGTAGTTGACCTGATACTTGAAAAAGTAACGCATGTTGGCTGCAAAATTCGGCACCTCTTCGGTTTCAATGCTGCCATCGCGGCCTTCCACCTGAATGTTGCGGTGATTCTCGGCCACATTGCCCCAGTATTTATAACCAGTAACGTGATGCGACTGGCTGCTCCACATCCGTGGGAACGGAGTGCAGAAATCCTTTTCATAACGGGTTACTGATTTCTTGCGGTCATCAACTACTTTGTATTTTTTAGTGGCAGGGTCCTTCGCGTACATAGGATCCGCATCGCCAAACTTATCACGGGAAAGTGGTGGTGCATTGTAATATGGGCCGTAAAGCAACGGCCAGTCGCCGTACTGCTCCCGCAGCAGGTACGAAAGCATGTTAGGGGCATTCTCCGGATCATTCTCATCCATGGGCGTGTTGGCCGATGAACGGATTACTAAAATAAAGAATGTTGAGTAACCAATGAGAAGCGTGGCGAAGCTCATGAAAATAGCATTGAGCGTAATGGTCTTGTTTCTGAAATGATGAATACTATAAACTAAAGCCCCCATCATTACTACGCGGGTAAGTTTTCCGCTGGCGCTGGGCGCTGCAATTACTGCGAGCACAGAAAGCAGAATAAGAGAATAGAACCCCAATTGATAAAAGAGTGACTTCTTGCTAATGGTATAATAGATCAGAGTGGTAAGTGAAAAAATAAGAAGCAGGAAAAAGATAATGGTTCCGGCATTGTAAGGCATACCACCTTTATTTGTAAAGAATATTTCATAGTCACTGATAAACTTCACAATCTTAGGAATGATAAGGTTCTGCACCAGACCTAACACAAGTACCGATACAAGGCCGGCAATAACAAAGCCCCACCATGAGAATTTATATTTTTTAAAGTAAATAATAAAGCCGATAGACGGTATTACAAGCAGGTTGAGAAGGTGGACGCCGATAGAAACACCAATAAGGTAGCTGATGAAAACCAGCCAGCGGAGGGCGCTTGTTGGGTTGGTATCATCTTCGTCGTCCCATTTAAGGCTGGCCCAGAAAACGACGGCAGTAAAAAACGTCGAAATTTCATAAACCTCACCTTCCACTGCACTAAACCAAAAAGAATCCGAAAAGGTATAGGCAAGGGAGCCCACAATGCCAGCACCAAGTATGGCCCATTGTTGAGGTACAGTAAGGTTCGACACTTTGCGGGAATACACTTTTATTGCCAGGCGGGTAATAGTCCAGAACAAAAACAAAATGGTAAAAGAACTTGCCAGCGCGCTCATGACGTTAATCATTTTGGCGCCTGCTGCGGGATCGCTACCACCAAACATGGCAAATACCCTTCCCAGAATTAGAAAAAAAGGCGCTCCGGGAGGGTGCCCTACCTCCAGTTTCATGGCACATGCTATGTATTCGCCACAATCCCAGAAACTTGCTGTTGGCTCAATGGTGGAACAATACGTAAAGGTTGCAATGGCCCACACCAGCCAGCCGGTAATGTTGTTCAGTCTGCGGAACTCTTTTGTCATCATAGCGTTAAGTAATGTTTGCGAAGATACTATTTTACTTGGTTTAAAACGGGAAAGGAGGGTGCCGTATTGCTACGTTTTTTTGCCAAAAATATTTGAATACGTTAAAAAATTTGTATTTTTGCCGTCTCTCAAAAAGAGAATGCCCGATCGTCTAATGGCAGGACTTCAGATTTTGGTTCTGACTATGTTGGTTCGAATCCAGCTCGGGCAACCAAACTAAATCCGCTCCCAAGGGGCGGATTTTTTCTATTTATGGATAGCCAAGCGTGGCTTGAG
>CALMNJ010000182.1 GCA_937868675.1 uncultured Bacteroidota bacterium
CCGGAGAAAAGGGTATTTTGTGCAAAGCCCTGCCAGCCGTATCTGTACACAAAAAGAGAAACCGAGGCGATAAAATTCAAAAGTGCCCAAATAATGTTGCGGGTATGACCCAGGCCAAAGCCGCTCAGCATTTTTGCCCGCCAAACGCCCAAAACATAATGTGGCATGGCGTTCATAAGCGTTAGTCCTATAAAAAAATCATACATGGTTATTATTTTAGGGGTATTTGGATGGTAACAATTACCTGATTGTTTTGTTCAGAGATGCCGATAGAAGCATTTTTTCCGTACAGGAGCTCAAGACGCTGCAGCGAATTTTTGAAGCCCACCCCCGTTTCCGGTTTGTTGGTATTCAGCTTACCGGTGTTTGAAACACGGATCATCAGAAACTCACCGGTGGTATGTGCTTCAATAACAATAAGGCCGGGCTGAATGGAAACAGAGATGCCGTGTTTAATGGCGTTTTCAACCTGCGATTGAATAATAAAGGGTGGGATAAGGCAGCCGCCTGCGAGGTCCGATATATTGAACTCGTAACTCAGCCGCTCCTCATATCTTATTTTTTCGAGGTTCAGAAAATCGTTCACCAGTTTTAGTTCCTCCCTAAGTGGAATCTCGCGGCTTTTGTCAATTAAAAGCGTGTTTCGCAAAATATTGGAAAGTTGTGTCACGGCCTCTTTTGCTTTTTGAGGATCTTCGTCAACCAGTGCGCGGATACTGTTCATGCAATTAAAAATAAAATGCGGATTAAGCTGGGCTTTCAGGTTGTTGAGTTCCGATTCGCGGCTCAGGGCCAGATAACGCAGCGAGTTGATTTCGGAGCGCTTGTAGTTTTGGAAATACTGAAAGCCGAAATATATAACATTCCATAAAAAGAAAATAACCGCAAAGTTTATTACCGATTCGGCCACGGTAACAGCCGATATTGGACTCAGCGATATGCTCAGCACCACCGACACCAATTGCATAACAAGGTAAAAAAACAGTGATTTTAAAAAGCTGAAAACGACCATGTAAAGCAGTTGCGCCGGAATTTTCAGATTAAGTATGTTGTTGCGGATCAAGTAGTGGCGGTACAGGTGGGTAATACCAATACCGGTAGGCAGCATGAACACATACACCAGATACTCCCGGAAGCCAGGATTGGCCACCAGCCCGAAATAAAGTGTATTGATGATGATGTAAAACGACCAGCCAATGATCTGGCAGTACCAGTATATGTTCGACTTTTTAAGCACCGTTACCTACTCCGATTCCAAAATTAGTTATTGCACTCAATATTGCAGCCTTATTTATTCGTAAGGCTTAAATTCATAAATTTGCGGCAAAATTTTTAAACATGGCAAGCGACAATTTTCAGGCTCACGATTATTATCTGATGGACGAACTGCTCACCGATGAGCATAAGCTTATTCGCGAAACAGCGAGAGCCTGGGTAAAAAAGGAAGTGTCGCCCATTATTGAAGATGCCTGTCAGAAAGCAGAATTCCCGAAACAATGGATAAAAGGCCTTGCCGAAATAGGCGCTTTTGGTCCTTACATCCCTGCCGAGTACGGAGGGCCCGGCCTGGATCAGATATCATACGGTATTATCATGCAGGAGCTTGAGCGCGGTGACAGCGGTTTGCGTTCAACGGCATCGGTGCAAAGTTCACTGGTCATGTTCCCTATATTTACTTATGGAAGCGAAGAGCAAAAACGCAAATACCTGCCCAAGTTGGCGGCCGGTGATATGATGGGATGCTTTGGCCTTACGGAACCTGATTTTGGCAGTAATCCGGCAGGCATGATCACAAACTTTAAAGATGCCGGCGATGGCAAACATGTGATATTAAACGGTGCCAAAATGTGGATCAGCAACGCACCCTTCGCCGACATCGCGGTTGTGTGGGCCAAAAACGAAGCCGGAGAAATACAGGGTTTGGTGGTGGAGCGTGGCATGGCCGGTTTTACAACCCCCGAAACCCATGGCAAATGGAGTTTGCGCGCAAGCGCTACAGGCGAATTGGTGTTTGACAATGTGAAGGTTCCGAAAGAAAACATTTTCCCCCATGTAAAAGGCCTTAAAGGTCCGCTGGGCTGCCTTAACAGTGCCCGCTTTGGAATTGCCTGGGGTGCCATAGGTGCCGCAATGGATTGTTACGACAGTGCTTTACGTTACAGTAAGGAACGCATTCAGTTTGGAAAACCAATCGGAGGATTCCAGCTAACGCAAAAAAAACTCGCCGAAATGGTTACCGAGATTACCAAGGCCCAATTGCTAACCTGGAGGCTGGGTGTGTTAAAAAATGAGCACCGCGCAACCCCACAGCAAATAAGCATGGCCAAACGCAACAATGTACACATGGCTCTTACCATTGCGCGCGAAGCCCGTCAAATTCATGGCGGTATGGGCATTACCGGCGAGTATCCGATTATGCGTCACATGATGAACCTTGAAAGTGTGATTACTTACGAAGGCACACACGACATCCATTTGCTTATTACAGGCATGGACGTTACGGGCTTCAACGCGTTTAACGGATAACTGTTGACTATTAACCCGGGCCACTGCGCCAGGTATCCATATTCAAATAATTCAGGTGGTTATTTAACCAGTTTCCCTTCGGCCCGCAATAATTCGGTTTCGGCCATTTTCATGGCGTAAAGGGCATTCACGTATCGCGAAACCGCATTTTGCATGTTTTTTTGGGCTTCGATCGTTTCAAGCAGATTGGTTTTGCCGAGGCGGTAACGCTCCATTGAAATTGAAAGCAGTTCTTTTGAATCGGTAACATTCTGGTATTCGAGCGAGGCCATTTTTTTATTCAACTGAAAAACCTGGTAGTTTAAAAACACGGTTGCATTGACCTGTTGCAGCGTTTGCTCGCTCAGTAATTTCTGATTTAATGCAAGTATGCTTCGTTCCTTTACCAGCTTGTTGTTTCGGTTACCATTAAATATGAACCAGTTGGCCGATATACCCGCATTGAGCCCCGACTGGCGGTTCAGTGCAAGAAAGCCAGCCTGGCTTTTACTGTTTATAACAGAATACGAACTGTTTAGTTGCACCACAGGCAAATTGGCCGACCTGGCCTCTTTTATTCCCTGCTCAAGAATGCTCTCATTTTTTTTTTTTTTTAATAGTGAAGCATTGCTGGTTCCTGATGTTTTTTTCAAATCATCCAATACCGGATCGTAATTCACTAAAATAGTGTCAGCCACGTTAAAATCGGTATCGGTGCTGTTGTT
>CALMNJ010000183.1 GCA_937868675.1 uncultured Bacteroidota bacterium
GCCCAATTTTACAATACCTAGCAGCGGCTGGCGTCGGAACCATCGGATTAATGGATGGTGACACGGTTGAACTGAGCAATTTACCCCGTCAGGTTTTGTATAACATAGATGATATTGGCAGTTTGAAAGCACTTGCTGCAGCCTCCAAGTTACATGCGATGAACGATGAAATTACTATTAAGGCCATGGCCGAAACCCTCAACCAGGGCAATGCTTTTGAGTGCATTCAACCTTACGATATGGTTATCGACGGGACCGACAATTTTATTTCGCGATATGTAATTAATGACGCTTGTGCCATCTTGAAAAAGCCGTTGATTTATGGTGCTGTAATGAAATTTGAGGGGCAGATCGCCATTTTTAACACCCCCGATTCTCAAGGTAATGCGTGTAATTACCGCGATTTGTTTCCCACAGCTCCGGTAAATTCTGAACAGTTTTCATGCAATGCAACCGGTGTGATTGGAACCGTCCCCGGAATTATCGGAATGATGCAAGCCAATGAGGCCATAAAACTCATTACCGGAATCGGAAATCCACTTATCAATCAACTGCTTACCATTAATTTACTGGATTACAGTTCGTATAAAATCGAAATACCATTTACCGAAAATAAGGCCTACGCCATGCCAAGCGATCGCGCCACCTTAGAAAGTTTCGATTACGAATGGTTTTGCAATCAGATGCAGGATGATGAAATAAACGCTGAAACAGCATTGGAATGGGTTAAGTCGGATGCAGCAATTTTAATAGATGTGCGCGAACCGTCAGAAGCTCCGCAGATTACGCTGTATCCAAGTGTAAAGTGCCCATTATCAACAATAAATGACAATTTGGATATTTTAAAAACAGGGCAAAAACTTATATTTGTCTGCGCGTCAGGAAGTCGAAGTTTAAAGGCCATTCAGCAATTAAAACCCCTGCTTTCTGACTACGAAATGTTTAGTATTCACGGAGGATTAACCAGAATGACCCAAGACCAGATTTCCTTTTAATGTCGGAGAAAAAACCAAAAAACGTATTTATTGAAGGCCCCATTTCAGCGGCATTTATAGGCGATTCAATTGCCAAACACAGCACCAAAAAGGAAATCGGAGCTCATAGCATTTTTTTGGGTCAGGTGCGCAACGATATTATCGACGAAAAAGAAGTAATCGCCATTGAATACAGCACTTATCACGAAATGGCAACCATCGTGTTTCACGAAATTAGAGAAGCCGCTTTCGCGAAATGGCCTTTGACCTGCATGCACATTTATCACAGCTTAGGAAGAGTGGCTTCGGGCGAAATAAGTCTGTTTGTTTTTACCTCATCTGCACATCGCCGCGCGGCAATGGAGGCCTGCGATTACATTGTTGAACGGATTAAAAAAGAGGCCCCGGTTTGGGGAATGGAAATACTGACAGATAATAGTTACTTTTGGAAAAAAAACACGGAAACCACGCCATCATAAATATTTAAAACACAGCGTATGTCAAAGAATTTAAGTGAATTATCGGGTAGAAAAGGCCTTGATAAAAACCTGTTTGAAGAGTTGGGGATTTTGGCTGAGGCTAGCGGAACTCCCGATCAGGAAGCCTTAGACCGCCTTAGAGAAGAGTTTTTGGTTG
>CALMNJ010000184.1 GCA_937868675.1 uncultured Bacteroidota bacterium
GCATTAAAAAATACACCTCATACACTTTTAATTATTGAAAAACTATTACACCGGCTAAATTCTGCAACAATCATCCATAACTCCCATCCTATCGTGCCTGTTTTACTACAAGCCATTGCGTTAACCATAGAAACGAACAAGAACCAAAGCAGCATAAACACCATAAGGCAAATACTAAACTACATCAGCAACAAATACACAGCCTCACCATTATCATTCAGTCAAAAGGATTACCACTTGTCAACAACCGATACAGACGATCAACTTGTAGAAAAGTGCGTGACAGCTTTAAGTATTATAGCAACTGACATTTATACTTTGCCCAATGCAGAATCAGCCTCAGATTTTACTGCTGCAAATGAGCATCAGCAAGTGCTCCCATCAATTAACGGTAATGAACATTACATTGAGAATGCGGGCCTGATATTACTGGGCGCTTATTTACCTGCCCTTTTCAGCGGCCTTAAACTTACAGTTAACCATCAATTTCAGAATGTTTCAGAACAGCAAAAAGCCATTCATTTGTTGCATTATTTGGTTTATGAAAACCTCGAGGCCCCTGACCATCTTTGTATTTTCAATAAAATTTTATGCAACTGGCCGGTATTACAACCTATAGAGTTGAATTTTGACTTGGAAGAAAACATGAAAACGGAGTGCAATGATTTACTTAATGCCGTTATAACTAATTGGAAATCTCTTAAAGGCACAAGCAACATGGGTTTTATAGAAACTTTCATAAAGCGTAAGGGGATAATATTGCTTGAAAACAATGAATGGATTTTAAGAGTAGAGCGAAAAACAGTGGATATACTAATGGAGGATATTCCCTGGAATTTCAGGTTACTCAGTCTTCCGTGGAACAACTATCTTTTACATGTGGAATGGTAAACTATGAGTGAATACAAAGTAACTAAAACGTTAGAAGCTGAACTGGCATGGCTTGGCGAAGTGATAAATGTACGCCTGAAGCTTTATTTTGATGAGCCCGGCACCAAAGCAAAATCGATTGAAGATTGCCCGGCACCTAAGCATAATTCCGGCAACCCATTTAGCAACTTTGTTAAAGAAAATAATCTCGGCGTTGAAGATCGGCTTCTGTTGATACTAAGTATAGTGCCGGTGATAAAGCCGCAATTGCTGGATGTATTCAATATAAAAAACACCGAAAGCGACCAACGCTTTACGGAATTTGGAGCCGTAAAAGGAAGCCAGCACAACGGTTTAATCCCAACTTTGGAAACACTACTGTTCATACTTGCAGGGGATGATATTCGGCTGCGTTTAAAATACTTATCCTATTTCGGCCCCAATCATCTACTCTTAAAAAAGAAGCTTATCATACTCAACTCTCAGTACAGTTACGAGCCGCCGCAAAGCCGAATAATTGTTGCAACCGGTGAATTATTGGAAATACTGTTAAAGGGGCAAGAATTACAACCTGAATTTGCAGTAGACTTTCCTGCCAAACCCGTACAAACAGGAATGGACTGGAAAGATCTGGTGCTGGAAGAAGATACATGGAAGCAAATTGAAGAGATAAAAACCTGGATGGATTATGGACAGGAGCTATTAGCTAACTGGAATTTACAGGATAAACTTAAACCCGGTTATCGTTGCTTATTCTATGGCCCACCGGGTACCGGAAAAACATTAACGGCTACTCTGCTTGGCAAGTATAAGCGTATGGATGTTTACAGGGTTGATCTATCTCTGATAGTTTCAAAATATATTGGAGAAACAGAGCAAAACCTCGCAAAGGTCTTTGATAGGGCCGAAAACCGTAATTGGATTTTGTTTTTTGATGAGGCCGACGCGCTATTTGGCAAAAGAACGAACGTAAAAGATGCGCACGATAGATTTGCCAACCAGGAAGTATCTTTCCTTTTACAGCGTGTTGAAGACTATAACGGCCTGGTAATTCTGGCCACCAACTTTAAAGCAAATATTGATGATGCCTTCGCACGTAGATTTCAAACCGTTGTAAACTTTCCAATGCCCCGTGCCGAGCAGCGCGAAAACCTTTGGAAAAACACCTTCTCTTCAAAAATGTAATTGGCTGAGGAAATTAATCTACGCGATATAGCCAAAAGGTATGAACTTTCCGGTGGTTCAATAGTTAACATAGTAAGATACAGTTCATTACAAGCACTGAAACGCAACTCGACCATTATAAAAGCCGACGAATTGTTAGAAGGCATTAAAAGAGAGCTAAATAAGGAAGGGCGTGGCATGTAATGTGAAGAAAAAATAATGTGGAAATTAATTTGAATCTTTAGATTTAGTGCACAATTAAGCGGGGGTGAAAACCATTTCTCCTAAAATACCGAAACCGGTTCCTGTAAGCAAACCTGTGTTGCAGCGCAAAACTGCGCCCAAAAAGGTAATGCCCTCCACTGTTAGTCAACAAAACAAAAATCTGTTACAACGGAAAGAAAGTAATCCGTTTTCATGGATGTCAAAAAACCCGGTAATTAGGCAACGGGTAAATACAACACCTGCTCAATCCTCAAGACAGAATATTGTGCAACCTAAAGTTGCCAAATTGCAACCACCTTCGGTTAAACCACAAATCGTGCAACCGCGTTTAGAGATAGGCCAACCAGGTGATAAATATGAAAGAGAGGCTGACAAAGTAGCAGATACTATTGTTAGTATGCCGGACCCAACGCCACAGACTCAGTTAACTACATCTAAGCAATCCGTGCAAAGAAGTATGGGTGG
>CALMNJ010000185.1 GCA_937868675.1 uncultured Bacteroidota bacterium
TTTACCCCGCTTCTCATTATTTTAAAAAACAGTTTTCGGTTTAATATCAGGTAAGAATATTGTTTTGGGATGGAATTGGTTTAAGCCCGTGTTTTATATCCAGTATTTCCAACAAGTCAATTTCAATGTTGCGGCTGATGGTGCTGATGGGTACATCGTTGGCGCTTCCTTCAAAGGGATTTTCGGTTGATTCGCCAATGCGCTCCATCGTAGTAAAAATCCATCCTGCCAGCGCCGAAAACGGAATGGTAAGCCACACATACCCATCACCCAGTTTTTCAAAGTCTGCAAGCATCCCGAAGGGCATCAGACAGGCAAAAATTTTGATGTACCACGAATTAAGACTGGCAAAATGCCGTGGATACGGAAACCCTTTAATGCGCTCAGAGGCGCCTTGCTGATTGTACAACTCAACAACAATCTTCTCCAGCTCCATGTGTCTGAAATCTTCAATGAGTCCTTGTTCCAGAAGTCGTTTTAACTGTTCGGATTGCAGTGCCAGAATATAAGCTGCTTTGTTGGTTTTGTTCATCACATGTTGATATTCACTTGCTGACAAATACAGTTTCAGTACTTCTTTCAATTCGGTATTATGCTCCTCAACCGTAAAATATTTGTTTTTATATTCTTTATTGTGTTTCAAGTTAATGGCTTCCCAGGGTTTGTTTTCACGAAGCTGGAACCTTAGTGCTGTTAACCAGGCAAAATGCCGGTTACAAAGTTCAAGATGTATGTTTTTTAACCCCTCATTGGTTAGTGGGTTTTTGGTGTGCTGATTGGTAATATAATCGCGCACCATGATGCCCCAACTGCGGCTAAAATTGGTGATTGAACCCCATATTCTGCGGGCTTCCCACAGCCTGTCGTACGTGGCGTTGTTTTTGAAGCCGACCACAAAAGCCACCGCCGTACCAATAAGCGCAATTGGCAACCAGGGGAGTTGCAGCCATTTCCAGTGAAACTGCACATATAATGTAGTGGGAATAGCCGCTATAATCAACAATTGAATAATATCGCGGCGTGTCCAGTTGATGACTTCTTTAAACGTGTAACCTTTGCCAATGTGCATGTTAAAATAAACCTGGTTATATTTTAATTGTAAGTTCTTAAACTTATTTACGAATTTATCCCTTATAGCTGGTGCTTTACCGTTTCAGTAATTTAAATCCGATCTCCCTGCCCTGCCCCTGAAACATAGCCAGATTAATCCAGAAGAAAGCGAATTTTTCCATGAGTTCATATTTATCATTTCCGCCAATGGCATAACAGTCACCAAATCCTGCATCCTTTGCCAGGGTAATGGCCAGTTCCCTCCCTTTGGCACTGTCGCCCGCCACAAAGGCATCAATAGCCATACCATTGTAAACAGTATTGAGCATGTTGTTGTAACCCGTAGTATTAAAACATTTCACCACATCTCTGGTTTGTGTGTGGGCCAAAATCGCATCGCAGGTATTGCTGTAACCGGCAGGCCCACGACCCATCACAATATTCATGGTATCAATAATGGTTTTACCTTCGGTGTTTCCGAGCGATTGCGTCACCTCCACTGCCATCACGGCCGGTACCGCCAGCACCACTACTTCCGATTTCTGAACGGCTTCGGATACTGAAAACGCCTGTGTATTGGGATTGTTTAGGAGGTTTTCCCCTTTAAAACGGGTGGTATCTCGAACGCCTAAATTAATTTCGTGCCCCTTATGTGCCCACTTAGTGGCCAGGGCTCCACCAACGTTTCCGGTTCCAATAATTGCTATTTTCATGCGTTTGTAAATTAACGCAAATATCATCAATTCGGTAATTTTGAAACCATTATTTTCATAAATAAGCGTTACTTTCCCTTTTAGAAAGTAATTTCTAAATAACAGAATCGCGCTGGTTTTTGAATCAGACCAAAGCGTGATGTTCTGGCATTATGGATAAGGGTAATATTTGCCAAATTTTAAGTGGCATGCATAATATGCATCCTGCTGTGATTGCCGATGACTCCGTCCTCATTCGGTTTCTTAAGTTTTTAGGCCCCATGTATTTCAGTTTACATAATAACCTACTGATTATTACATAACGCGCTGAAACATGGGTTTATGGATCAATCGCCCGAGGCATTTACCACCTGCCCGCAATTGGGTCTGCCTTTGGCTATTAAGGCGCCTTTTACATTATAGTTATTGTGCGAGTCTTTATAACAATAATAAATATCGGTATGGCATGGCCACTTGCTTGTTCCTCCTGGCGAGATGTGAGATGAGGTTCCTCTATCGGTTATTACGTAAAGTCTGTTTCGTCCTGTGTTTTTAATAACTAACCAACCATCGTTTGGATTAGATGATTTTTTGTTTCCGCCTCCACTATTATAGTTATTATTGGCAACTGGCTCGGGCTCTTCAATAATATTATCAAGCGCTTCGTACCCTGGCGCTAATTTGTTGCCTTTACCGTCGTATACATTAAGTAGTAATTGCCCCTTTCTTGTTTTACCGTCTTCTATTTTAGTAATGTTTGCCATGTTTCCAAAAAAATCGGCAGCTTCGCTGTATATACAATCTTTAAATACGGTGCCATCGGTTTTTAAATAACCATAAAGACCATCATTTTTAACTCTTACAATTTTTTCGCAATCTTTCGATTCGCTCCAGGACTGACCACATTGAAATATTTCGTCGAACTTACATTCAAACAACATCTTTCCATCTTTTTTTATGATGCCATATTTTTCACCTCTACAAACAACATATAAATCTTTGTTTAAATATTTTGGTGATTTATCAAATTCAACAGGTATAATAATTTTTCCGGTTTTATCAATTAATCCTCTTTTTTTGTTTATGATTACTTCTCCAAAACCCTCTTTATTAAAATCAAAGGCATCGTCGTAAATTAATTTTGTTACACTTAGTCCATCTTTGTTTAAGTATCCGTACTTACCATCCTTTTTAACCAGCATCATTCCGTTGGAAATAAAATAGGCCTCGTCGTAAATTGTTGGAACTATTTCTTTTCCTGTTTTATTTATATAACCACGTTTTCCATCCTTTTTAATTACGGCTACCCCATCCTTGTAATTATAAACCATTTCATAAATAAAGGGAACTACCACCTTACCTTTAAGATTTACGAAACCACATTTTTTATCTTTCATTACTCCAACCAGGCCATCCTTAAAATTGTCCACATTGCCATCGTCAAATTCAACAGGAATAACCAGTTTTCCGGTTTTATCGGCGTAGCCAATATTATTTCCTTTTTTTACAAGTATTAAATCTGTTTCAATATTTTTTTTGTTGCCTATTTCCTGCAAATTTGCCCTGTAACCGGCGTAACCATTTACGGAGTCTTTTAAAAGTTTAAATGTTTCATTTTTGCTTTCACCAATTCTTGCATAACGTATATAATTGTATTCGCTAAACGCTTTTAATAGTAATTCAACCGGTGAGCCTTCCGCATCACACTTAACCGGTAGCAGCGTTTGTGAAGAGAAATTCCGGTCGGCTTTAAGTCCCACATTTATTTCCAACTCTCCGTTGGTTAATTTGCTGCAATCAACAGTCCAATTGTTACCTTTTTGTTTTGCAAAGGATTTAATATTTATGTTAAAGGTACCTATGTCGAGTTTGCCGCCAATATTTTCTGTTTTTACTTCAACTCCCCAGCTTGTTTTTACAATTAAGCCAATGTCTATGCTGGTACCCGAAACCAGATATTCATCCTGATAATTGATTACTGGTGTAACACTGGCAATTTCTGAGGCCATTGTTATGCTTTTAGGAAAATAATATGTTTTTGTGTTTTCGAGGTAAGCATTAATTTCATCTTTTATATCCGGCTCGGGTTTCTCTCCCAAGATTTTAATGATTTTGATTTCGGATTTTGAATATTTTTTTCTTATGTCGTAAATAATAACACTTTTGCCATTAAAATAAACCATGGCCGAATAGTTCGAAAATGCCCTTACAAACTCGGTGTTTGCTGAGTCGCGGTGCAGGTATGGGCCATATTTTACGCCACCTTCAATTCTAATATTTTGAATTTTGTTTTTTAAATTGCGTTTAATAATGAGTGAAACTTTTTCGTTGCTTTTGGTCCATTTGGTATCATCAAATATATCCACATCGTAAGCATCATATTTTCCTTCCTTCCATTGGGAGGCAATTTTATCCTGACTTTCCTGTGCAGAAAAACTTAACGATAATAATATTAAAACTGGTAAGAAAGCTAATTTCATAACTTTTTTGTGGCAATAGTACTCACCAAAGCTGCTTTGGTGAATATAAATTTCAGCAACAGCCAATTTTGTTTAAGAATGGAAAAAACGGACTGTGTAAAAAAACAAAAGCCCCGAAATTTCAGAGCTCTTGTTTTGCGTGCGAACAGTGTTTATTTGTAAATTATTTATGAAGGCTAAGGGTGGATACATTGTAGGTAACGCCACAATTATTTCCATCTAAATCCAGGTAATAATTCCAGGTGCTTTTTAATTGCGTGGTATTATTAGGTATCCTGTTAGCTTCATATAACTTTCCGCTTTTGCATGTTAGTTCGTAACTCTTGCCGGGTTTTAAAAATACGGATACGTTTTGTCCATGATAAAACAAAAATTCAGTTTGTGTATCGTTGTAAACAATAACCTTGGGCTTAGCCATGTCCTTTTTAACTCTTTGTCCTTGTTCCGATGCCCAGAATTTTCCGTTAACGGAGTCCACGGTAAATTGGTATCTTTTTTTCGCTTTTGCCAAATCATCTCTATACATTTGTTCTTTATCCTTTCCATCAGCGGTGGCCATTACTTCGGCCTGTTTTTTAAAGGCGTCATCTAAAAATTTTTGTAAGCTGGCTTTGTGGTTAGCTTTTTCCATTTCCTTTTTAGCACCAAAAGCCGCCTTGGTTAATTTGAATCCGGTGAGCTCACCTTTTTTTATGCAATCTACAATGGTGTAGTTGTCTTTGTCTTTCCAGTTTTCGAGTAAATAAACCCACTCTTCAGTAAATACCATGCGCTTACTTTCGTTAAATCTAACACCAACCAGGTTACCCATTTCCTTACCAGTTTCTTTCCAACCATCCACAAATGTGGCGGCGTAGGCGGCATTGTCGGGGTAAAAGTATCTTGAGTTAATGGTTCTTTTAATAACAATTTCTTTCAAATCCGTTTTAAAAGGATTCACTTCAATTTGCCAGGCATCTTTATTAATTCCAGCGTAGGTGTAATCGCCTCCTGATTGAGTAATAACATAACTCATATAAGGGCCGGCTCCTTGTTTTTCGGCCATTTTATTTTGATCATCCTGCGCAATGCCTGTTGTTAAAGCACTAAATGCTAATAACACGGCTATTTTAGTTTTTAATTTCATGGTCATTATTTTTTTGTTACCACAAAATTAATCACGTCATTAATCAAATAATTTTATTATTCAGCAACAGACAATTTATTTCAGGAATGGGTGTTAACTTAAGCTTTTAAAGCCTCTTCAAATTCATCGAGGCGGTATTTTGAAAGTTTGGCCACAATGTTTTGGCTTAACGAAATTTCGCCGGCTGAGCGGTTAAAGTTTTTAATGGAGCGCAGGTTGATAATCCAGGATTTATGCGAACGGAAAAAGTTTTTATTTTCGGCCAGTAATTTTTCAAAATGTTTAAGGTTTTTACTGGCAATGTATTTTTTTTCGGCTGTATATAGTGTGCTGTAAGATTCCTGCGCCTCAATGGCAATAATTTTATCGAGCGGCACAATGTGTTGTTGCCCTTTATCGCTTACAATTATGTTTTTTATTTCTTTATTCCTTAGGGTGTCGCTTAACACAGTAAGTTGTTCGTTGGCATCTTTGTTCTTCTGTTCTTTGGCTCTATCAACGGCACTTTTTAAACGTTCAATTGAAACGGGTTTTAACAGATAATCGAGTGCGGCAATTTCAAAGGCTTTTATGGCATAATAATCATAAGCGGTAACAAAAATTATTTTGAAATTTACTTCGCTAAAAAAATTAACTATTTCATAGCCTGCGTAATTAGGCATTTCAATATCCAGAAAAACGATATCGGGCGTGTTTAGTTTAATAGCTTCCACAGCCTGTAATACATTTTCGCATTTGGCAATTAATTCCACTTCGGGACAAAAACGGACAAGTAAATTTTCCAAAACATCACGGGCGCTCTCTTCGTCGTCGGCTAATATGGCTTTAAGCCTTTTCATCGTATAAAATTAAAACTCAGGTGTTACTTGTTGTTTATTTATTTAGCAAGCGCTTGTTTTTTTTATTAACGGATTAAAATCTTTGTTTAAACGGAATATTAATAGTTACTCTGGTGCCACCATCTTCGTGAATGTCCTGGTAATAAAACCCGAACTCTTTGTTAAAGGTTTTACTTAAAATTTCAAACCGTTTTTTAATGGCTTTACCCGAAAAGGATTCGTGGCTTTGTCCCTGCCTTTGTTTTATTTGTTTGGCCTTATCGCGCCCAATTCCATTGTCTTCAATCATACAAAGGAGTTTTTCGTTTAACGTAAAGTTAATGGTCAGATTTTTTTGGCCTTCTTTGTGTAGCAGCCCGTGCACCAAAGCGTTTTCAATAAAGGGTTGTATAAGCATTGGTGGAATCTGAATATCGCTAATAGTATTAAAATTAATTGTGTAATTGAAGTCTTTTTTAAAGCGGAGTTTTTCGAGCGATAAGTATAATTCGAGTAATTTAATTTCCTGTTCAAAATCAATAAAGTCTTTGTCGGAATAACTTAAGGTGCGCCTTACTAAATCGGAAAAAGTGCTAATGTAGGAATACGAATTTTCAATATCCTGTTTAAGAATTAAATCCTGTATTGAATTGAGTGAATTAAAAATAAAATGCGGGTTCATTTGTGATTGAATGGCGGTGAGTTTAGAGGCGTTTAACTCATTTATTTGTTGCGCTTTTTTGTTTTGAATATTAAGTTGCCAACGGTAAACCATAAACATTAACAAAAAAACAATAAGGGTGGTGATACCAATAAACCAGGGTCGTAAATAAAACGGAGATTCAATGGTAAACGAGTAAGATATGACATTACTGAACTGACCATTTTTTTCGGCTTTTACCATAAAGGTGTATGAACCCGGTGCCAGTGAGTTATACAAAATCTGATTGCCGTTGTAATTGTTTACGTGCCATTTATCATCATTACCTTCGAGTTTATAATGGTAGTAAATATTTTCACGATTACGCAGGGTGGGGGTTCTTAAGGTAAATTGAATTTTTCGTTGCTGACTGTTAAAGTTGGTAACAGAGCTGGTAATAATACTAATATCATTTACCTGGATATCGTTTAATTTTATTTCGGGTGGAGAGTTTTTGTAGAGCAAACTATCTAAATTTATTTGTTGTACACCATTGGTAAGGCATACATACAACAAATTGCGATCGGCTACAAAATCTATCACCCGGTTAAACGAAACCCCCTGAGATGAGCTTAAAACATTGATGAGCTTTCCGTTTAAATCAAACTCAAATAGTCCCTTATTGCATTTGGCAATAATTTGATCATTGTTAATAATAAATTTAGAGAAAACTTCTTTGTTACCATTTATCAATAAGGGCAAGGTTCCGGTTACTTTGTTGTTTTCGATAATAAGCAAACCGCCTTTTTTATCCGCGGCATATATTTTGCCTTTATAATAGCGCAGTAAATTTGGATACAGTTCTTCGTTCTGATAAGTAATTTCTTCGGAGTCTTCATTTTCTTTAATTAAAAACAACCCGTCGGATGTTGCCGCATAAAGCGCTTTGTTTTGTGTGTTAAAGGCCAGTGTGTAAATGCGGTTGCTAAAGCCCCTTATATTTTGACAGTTAAAATTACCATTGCCTGAAATGTTACATTTTACTATACCTCTGTTTGTACCCAGATAAAAAATAGTTTCAGATACTATCGCCACATCTTTAAGTGAAGCGTAATGTATCAGGGTTACAGAATTGTTTTTTTTATGATAAGCGTAGATGTGATTATTCTCAAAAATGACGTAAGGAAATTTTAATTCGGAAAAAATATGCGGAATCGGACTTTTATTCTGGTTAAAGAGTGTTTGAACATTATCATTTGTATATTTAAGCAGAGAGCCTTTTGAGGAGCCCAGTAACAAACCAACTTCAGAATCGTAAAGCATTGAAATGGCCGGATTGTCCTTAAACGAATGAATAAAGTCAGGAACACGCATATCAGGTATTACCAAAATACCTTTGTCAAACGTGC
>CALMNJ010000186.1 GCA_937868675.1 uncultured Bacteroidota bacterium
GCCATGCTGGCCGAGGTGTTCAAATTCAAGAAGGGACTGCTCTGGATAACCCTGCTGGGGATAGCGGGGGCGTATATTGCAAATCTCTTGGAGTGGAACACCGGCGTTAGCATTTCTTATTTCGACAACATGATTGCTTTTGATAAACCGGCCATTGCTTTTTCGGGCGTTATTCTGGCAACTGCATTGTTCTGGTTTATACTGGCAAATAATTATTTTAACCGCGATGCTGAGCACATAGCCGACCACTTCTCGCTGGTTTTGTTTGCACTTGTTGGCGCTCTTATGCTCACCGCGTTTAAAAACATGTGTACACTGTTTTTGGGCATCGAGATACTCAGTATTCCACTGTACGTCATGGCGGCCAGCAAAAAGGGTGATATCAAAAGCAATGAAGCCGGGTTTAAATACCTTATTATGGGCTCATTTGCCAGCGCAGTACTTTTGTTTGGAATAGCTTTGGTTTATGGCGCTTCAGGCAGCTTCGACCTCATGATGATTCGCAAATACATCAGCGCAGCGCAAGGAAACCTGCCCATGTTTTTTTATGTGGGGGTAGTATTTATGCTCATTGCCATGTGCTTTAAGGTTTCGGCTGCACCCTTCCATTTTTGGGCACCAGATGTTTATGAAGGCTCACCCACTTTAATTACTGCGCTTATGAGCACTGTGGTAAAAACCGCCGCTTTTGCTGCAATATTACGTTTGTTTATGATCGGTTTTGGAAATGTAAGCGGCATCTGGACCGGCATCCTTGCAGGGGTGATAGCACTTTCGCTGATAGTAGCAAATTTCACTGCAGCAGTGCAAAGCAGTGTAAAACGCATGCTGGCTTATTCAAGTATAAGCCACGCGGCGTTTATGTTAATGGTAATACTAGCCAATCAGCGCAGCAACATTTCGCTTGATGCAATCGTGTATTACTCCCTGGCTTATTCTATTGGAAGTATCACGGCATTTGGAATACTTTACAACGTTACCCGCGATGGCAACGAGAACATTGATAGCTTTAATGGACTGGCTAAACGTAATCCGCTCATGGCTTTTTGTATGACGGTTGCCATGCTTTCACTCGCGGGTATACCCGTAACAGCGGGATTCTTCGCAAAATATTTTGTTTTTACCACGCTTATCGGTACGCCCTATAAGTGGCTTCTCATTCTTGCGGTGCTTACCTCCGCTATCGGGGTGTATTATTATCTTAAAGTGGTTATCGCCATGTATTTCAAATCACCAGGTCATTCTGAAAACATTGAGATTGAAGGCAGCCACCGTATGGTAATACTGGTAACCAGTCTTGTAACACTGGTCATTGGCCTCGCACCGGGACTAATTGCGGAAATGTTCAGGTTTTGAAACTGAACAGAAATACATTTCTTTTTTCAGGACTTCTTTTTCACATACTGGCTGCCATATTCAGTGTGGGGCATCATCAGTGTGACGAACTTTTTCAGGTTTATGAGTTTGCAGGATATAAATTAGGCATTAATAAGGCGGCCGATTTGCCCTGGGAATTTTCAGAACAAATGCGCTCGGGTATTGAACCGTACCTGATATACATAACAACAAAAACCTTTCATTTGCTCGGCATCGCCAACCCATTTCACATTTCTATGTTTCTGAGACTATTTATGTCGCTGCTTGCATTTGGTGCCCTTTGGGGACTTATTCGGCAGATAGAGAAGCAACTGGAATCAGAAAAGGCAAAGCTATGGCTTTGGGCAGGAAGCTTTTTGTTTTGGTGTATCCCTTATTTCCATGCAAGGCTCTCGTCTGAAAACGTTTCGGCAACGGTTTTTATTTTCGGACTTAATCAATCACTTACTTTTGTTAATCACCCTCACAAACGGATCCACTTATTCGTGGCAGGGATTTTGTTCGCACTGGCCTTTGTGTGCCGCTTTCAAACCGGTTTTATGGTGGCGGGTACCATTGCCTGGCTTTTTTTTATTTACAAGGTGCAACTCAAAAGCCTGACCGTTTTGTTGCCTGGCGTTTTGCTTGGGCTGGGATTGGGATTACTGGCCGATAAATGGATGTATGGAGGCTGGGTTTTGAGTTGGTGGAATTATCTGGATCAAAACATCTTTCAGTCCAGGGCATCCGCATTTGGCGTCATGCCTTTTTATTATTTCATCACCGAAGGTTTTTTGCAAATGATTCCACCATTCAGCCTGCTTGTAATGATTTGTATGGTAGGGTTTTGGGCGCGATTCAGAAGCCATGTCATCACGTGGATTACGTTTCCGTTTGTTGCGCTGCATTTTTTTGTAGGGCATAAAGAGCTTCGTTTTTTATTCCCTGTTTTAAATTTTATTCCTGCCATGATGGTGTTTTTTATCTATTCATTTTCGGAAGAACAAACGTGGCGACGTTTTTTGAAGAACCCGGGGGTTTTAACTACAAGTGTTGTAATAAATAGTTTACTTCTTCTTTTTATGAGTATAAAACCTGCTGACGAGGGCATTGAGTTGCGAAGGAGAATTTACCATAATATAGCCGGAAACTCGCCGCTTCTTATTTATTTGGAAAACGATCCGTACAATCCACTAAGCGGCCTCAATTATTTTAAAAACCCTGCAATAAAAACAATAAGCCTGGATAGCGTTGTAAGCACGGATGGGCACGATCGTGTTTATTTGTTTGCCGACAAAAAAATCAATAATATAATGTTACCCAATAACAAACCTGCCGAACTGAGGGCGCTGTTTTCTGCTTATCCGGAGTGGGTTATACGGTATTTTGATTTTAATGGATGGGTAGAACGATCAGGGAGTTATACGATGTATGAGCTTTATCCGGTGAAAAGCAAAACACCATAGACTAAAACTGTTACATTTCTTAAATTAGTGGTTATAAGAAAAAATAATACTTGTAGCATGAATCCAAAACGTATCCGTTTTGACAATATTAGCCTGATAAAAACAGCGCTTGTAATTCTTAGCTGTTTGGTTGTTGCTGCCTGCAACAATCAGGAGATAAACAATAATCCGGATAACCCGCTGCCCGCAGTGGCGCCCCGAATAACCGAGGCCGACTCATTGAAAATACTGTTTGATTCGTTGATGCAGGTAAAGGTTGAAATACCACAGGTAATTGACAAAAAGGTGGTGGATTCAACCTGTCACCGGCAGTTTCTGGAGCTCGCTGAAAAAACCGGCGGCGATCTTAAAATAATGGTGAATGCACGGTTCGTTTCAAAAACAATTAAAGACATTATTGAAAGCAACTCGTGCGACAGTGCCGATGTGCTTTTCCTGATTGATAAAACAGGGAGCATGGAGGATGACATTGATAATATAAAAAGGGGGCTTAACAACGTCATTGAATCGCTGAAAAAATTTAACGGTAACAGGCTTGCTATAGCTTGTTACGGCGATCGCAATGTGGATGGCGATGATTGGTTTACATATCACAATTTTGGCAACAACTTTATGGGGGCCCGCGGTTTTATCAACTCCATTCAGGTAACCGGTGGCGATGATTTTCCGGAATCTGTTAACGATGCTTTTTTTGAAGTACTTAAAAAGGATTTCTGGCGTTCGGGAACCAAGCGGATGATTATTTTAATTGGCGACGCGCCCTCACTGCTGCCGCCGCTTTCAAAACATACACTCCGGGAGGTTATTGAAAAAGCAAAAGAGGACAAGATCAGCATGAACTTTTATCCCATACTCATTTCGCCCTACGAAAAGGAAGAACTCGGTATGGTACGCCGGATGGAGGAAATAAAAATGATCCAGACGATATACCCGAATCCTACCAACGGCTTATTGAATATCGAGTTCATTAAAGAAAAAAACTACACGGTTGATATATTAGATCACGAAGGAAAACTTTTAAGTTCTGAAGTAGTGAAGGGCAGCAATTACAAAAAGGATCTTTCCGAATACGCCAACGGGCTTTACATCATAAGGGTTACCGATTATTATAAGAACTTTGATAACGGTAAAATCGTTCTGCAAAAATAGTACGGCATGCCAAAAACACGTTGCCTCCGATTAACCTAACCGGCCATTACACGACTTAGGCCCTAAAACCATAACATTTCATCCCAGGTTTGTAAGCGTTCATCCCTTGGCCGGATTCCTGCAAGCCGGATTATGGTCTTGTGTCTGCTATTAGTTTTCAACAAATTATTTACACCAAAAACTCAAAAATGTTGATAAAACCACTCGACGCCAACAACGATAAAAAAGGGTTAACCAGTCAAAAATTTTATTTATAGTGCTACTAATCAAGGCAATAAAAGAAGCAATTATTCTGCAAAGTTAAAGCGAAACAAATTTAACCTTTCATTCAAAGAGCGTTTTATGTTAATAAACCCATTTTCGAATTGAAAAAAAATAAAACCAAAGTGCATTTATTGTTTTGGTGATTAGGAAATCACTGTAAACCTTTAATAAATTAGCGGCGCACCCATTGTTGTTTCTAGAACAACGCTGAGTTAATTACAGAACTTATTTACTAACAATTAAAAACAAACTATTATGGATCCTTTAATAGGAGAAATTAAAGCGTTTGCAGGAAGTTTCGCACCACAGGGCTGGATGACCTGCTCCGGGCAAACCCTGTCTATTTCGGAGTACACGGCTTTGTTTAGCATTATCGGCACTACATACGGGGGCGATGGCATGCAAACATTTAAGCTGCCCGATCTAAGGGGTGCTTTCCCCACACAATGCTCAAACATCGGAGGAGCGCATCCAGGCGGCACTTACAATTTTGGTCAAACCGGCGGAGGTGTAAGCTACACCATTACTTCCGTTAACCTGCCGCCTCACACACACAACATTTTAAAGGGCGGTGGTACTAACTTAGCAGGAACCATTACTGCTTCGGCAGCGCTGAGCGTAAACAACACGGATACGGCAGCGACCTCTACCCCAAATGCTGGGAACTCATTAAGTGCCGTGGCTGACCTTGGCGGCTCAGGTGGTTTTGGTATTTACAATGCGCAGCAACCGAATACCAACTTAAATAGCGGTTCGGTTACTCTTGGGGCAACCAGTACTCTCAATTTTAATCCGGCTGGCCTTACTTTAACTCCATGGGGAAGTGGTCCTTCTCCTATACCAACCGTGCCAAATTTTGTTGCCATGCAATATATGATTGCGGTTGAGGGCGTTTATCCATCAAGACCATAGAAATTAAACAAATAAAAGTCAAACAATAAAAAACATACAATTATGGAACCAATTTTGGGAGAAATAAAATTATTTGCAGGTAGTTTTGCGCCGAAAGGCTGGTTTACCTGCGAAGGTCAAACGCTAAACATAAGCCAATACACCGCCTTGTTTTCAATATTAGGAACAACCTACGGCGGCGATGGACAAACAACATTTAAGCTTCCGGATCTCCGTGGCTCATTCCCTACACAGTGCAACAATTCAGGTGGAAATCCTCCGGGCGGTAATTACATTTTTGGTCAAAAAGGCGGTAATTCAAGTGTTACGCTCACTTCAATTAATATGCCTCCGCATACCCATACTATAATCAAGGGAGCTGGCACCAACCTGAGCGGTGGAGTTACCGTAAGCGGCACCTTAAAAGTTAATAACACCGATACGGCTGCTACAGCAATTCCCGCTGCCGGAAACTCCCTCAGCGCCGTTGCAGATTTGGGCGGATCAGGTGGCGCTGGCATTTATAACGCGCAACAACCTAATACTAACTTAAATCCCGCAAGCATTGCGACCACGGTTACCAACACACTGAACTTCGATCCTTCCGGGTTAACACTTACTCCATGGGGAAGCGGCCCGTCTCCAGTACCAACCGTTCCTCCTTTTGTGGCTATGCAATATATTATTGCCTGGCAGGGGGTTT
>CALMNJ010000187.1 GCA_937868675.1 uncultured Bacteroidota bacterium
TTTATTGTCATTGATAATGCCCCCATTGGCTTGGTAACCGACGGCATTGCCACCATCCGCAAGGCCAATTATCCGATCTATGTTGTGAGGGCCGGTTACTCCAGAAAACTGTTTACCCAGATACTTGACAGACTTAAAAATGAGTCGGACGTTACTAATTTATCAGTTGTACTCAATGACGTGGACGTGAGTCGCAAAATATACAGTTATAATTATGGTTACGGTTATGGCTATGGCTACGGTTATGGAGGTGGCTATTACAGCGATGATGCAACCAGGGGTAAAAAAAGAAAGTGATTTTGGCGCATGGAAATTATTGAAACCAAACTTAAAGGAGTAGTCGTAATAAAGCCAAGGGTGTTTGAAGATGCCCGTGGCTATTTTTTTGAAAGTTATAATAAGAAAGCGTTCCAAAATGCAGGACTCAATATGGAGTTTGTTCAGGATAATCAGTCGCTTTCTCAACGCGGTGTACTGCGTGGCCTGCACTTCCAGGCTCCGCCTTTTGCACAAGGTAAATTGGTTCGCGTCATTAAAGGATCTGTGTTTGATGTGGCCGTTGATATTCGTAAAGAATCGCCCACTTACGGACAATGGTTTGGAGCCGAACTAACCGAGGCCAATAAGTGGATGATGTACATTCCGGAAGGGTTTGCTCATGGCTTTGTTACCCTTGAAAATGATACTATATTTTCATATAAATGCACCAATTTTTATCATAAGGATTCCGAAGATTGCCTTTTATGGAACGACGCGGATATTGGTATAAACTGGAATATCGAAGATCCGCTTTTGTCAGAAAAGGATATTCAGGGCAAAAACCTGAAAGGGTTTGTAAGCCCATTTTAAATATTAAATACGATGAGCCTCAACCTCAGCTTTCAGTTTTTAATCACCGTACTCTTTATTGTTTGCTTTGTGTTTTCAATGCTCATAAATTATATTATGCTTCGCCTGGCGCAAACACTTGGCGTAAGGCATTCCGACGATCATCAGGTGAGGTGGAACCCAAATGTAAAACCGGCGCTGGGAGGGATTTCGTTTTACGTGGTTTTTTTATTCTCCTTTATTTTTACAGTGCTTCATCCTCAACGCAATACCGATATCAACATTTACATGATTGGTATTTTAATGGCCTCTACACTCGCCTTTTTAATGGGGCTTGCCGATGACGCCTTTAATACCCAACCGCTCCTTAAGTTTTTAACGCAAATATTCTGTGCGCTTATTGTTATTTTTTCGGGGCATTCGGTTCACATTTTCGAGAATTCGTTCGTTAATTATTTCGTTACCATTTTGTGGATTGTTAGATTAATGAACTCTGTAAACATGCTCGATAATATGGATGGCATAACCTGCATTGTTTCAATTCTGGCCTGTTTGTTTATGGTAATTGTTAATATTTCGCTTTTTAACACCAATAGCTATTCAACTATGCTTAACATGGGTGTGCTGGGTGCTTTGTGTGGGTTTTTGATTTTTAACTTTCATCCTTCAAAAATGTTTATGGGTGATACGGGTAGCCAGTTTCTGGGCCTTTTTCTGGGCGTAATGGGCGTTGATAATTGCTGGAATAATCCAACATCAGTGCTGGTAAACCGTTTTCCGGTTGCAAACCTTTTTATTGTGGCGCTTGTGTTTTTGCTGCCACTTACCGACACAATAACGGTAACTATAAATCGCAGCCTGGCCGGAAAATCGCCTTTTGTGGGAGGGAAAGATCATACCACACATCACCTGTTTTTCAGAGGCATCACCGAAAAGCGCATTGCAATACTTTATTTTTTGATTGGTGGAGTTGGAATTCTTCTCGCATACTACCTCGTTATACGGTTCTCTTATACTCTATTGTATATTTCGGGAGCCTATGCGCTGATTGTATTTTTGGTCCTGTATCTAAACACAATTCTTAAAAAACCTTGAGCAAACGCGCTGATTTCGGTGCCAAATTTTTTTTGAATAACAAGTTCGTTCTGGGAACTGTGTTTTTTGTGCTTTTTGCCACCGTGTATCTTTTTTTAAAGGCTTTTGTGTACCCGCCTTCAGTCAACAATATTTCGTACCGCAATAATAATTTCTATGTGTTTGGTCTTAATATTCCTGCAAAACTTGAGTTTTGCGGAGAGCCCATTCCATCCAACGATATCCGTATAAAAAAATTTCTCG
>CALMNJ010000188.1 GCA_937868675.1 uncultured Bacteroidota bacterium
ACAACACCAGACGGACTGTTACTAACGTTCAAACTCGCACTTCCCGAAGTGCTGAATAGTGAGATTTGTGCCGGGGCACTGGCCTTATTACCATTAGTGATGCCAAAATTAAATGTTGAGCCCTCGGCAATTCCGGTTTTGAGTTTAAATCTGAACTCCGCTATTTTGCCTTTACCCGAAACATTGTTGCCATCGGTGCGGACAGTTGCAGCATAAATTTTTCCGCTCGTGTAAGCGTCTTTTGCGAATTCAATATTTTGGTTGCCGCTGTTCAGAAAAGAAGGGCTGTAAATTAGTTTCACAGAATCCTGCTGTATCATGCTTTGATCGTAGTTGATTTCAAAGGCAGTACCATAAAACTGGTTAACGGTGCTGGCGGCATCACCTGTCATGATATCAACCGAATTCCAGTTGCCCCCCATAAGTGTTGATTGTTGTGGTACCAGTGAAAGATCGTTTTGGCTTTGTGATGAAGCGGAAGGTTTAAAAGCGTGTGTGAGCGCAAAGTTAGCACTGACCGCGTTAGCGTCAAGGGCATCAACAACACCGTCACCGTTACAGTCGGCATGGCATTTATTCCAGCCGGTACTTACGGTGCCCGACCAGGCGTTTGCGTACTGTCCGCTCCATGCAATACTGGTTGATGAACGTGCCGCACCGGTGCTGTTGGCCGCAAAACCCAGTTCAAGTATGTCGGAATTGTTGGCCACTCCATCCCGGTTGGCATCGCCGGGCCACACATCGGCGCAGCTTGGCGATACAATGGCGTTGATGGTTACTGTTTTTAAGCAGGAATTAAGTGTATGCGATGCTGTTACTGAATACATTTGGCTTGTAAGCGGGATCACGTTGATGCTTGATGTATTGGCATTGGTGCTCCAGGTGTAAGTATTGCCGCCTGACGCATTAAATGTAATACTTGAGCCCAGACACACAAAACCTGGTGTTGCCGAAACACTTAGTGTTGGTGAAGAAATAACCGTGATACAAACCGATTGCATACCGCCAACACAGCCGCCAAAACTCCCCAAAACCGAGTAGCAGATTGAAGCGTTCGGGCTAACGGTGTTATTAGCTCCGTATATGCCATTGCTCCAGGAGTAAGAGCTGGCTCCCATAGCGCTTATTTGAATTGAGGTACCGGCGCAAATAGTTTGTGAAGGGCTCACAGTAATTGTGGGAGGTGATGTTACCGCAATATTGTATGATGACTGGGTGGTGCAGTTGCTGGTGGCGGCTATAAGGCTGTAGGTTGTGGTTACGGTTGGCGTAACCACAATAGAGCTGCTGTTTGAGCTGTTACTCCAGATGTAGAAGCTGGCGCCAGTCGCAGAGAGAGTTGCCGAGTTTCCGACGCATATCGTGCTTTGTGAAATGGTTACCGTTGCCATATTCAACGAAGGAGTCATGGTAGTTGTATTGCTACAGCCATTGCTT
>CALMNJ010000189.1 GCA_937868675.1 uncultured Bacteroidota bacterium
ATTTAGGATCAGTTCCGACAAGGTGCGTTGGTGTGATGATTATTGTTTTCCGGGCTGCCAGGGCTTCATGTAAGCATGCCGCCACACACGTTAATACACTGCCCGGTAATATAGGCGCTCATGTCGCTGGCAAGAAACAAGGTAAGGTTAGCCACATCGTTGGCCGTACCACCTCGTTTCAGGGGGATGGCATCGCGCCATTGCTGAATTACTTTTTCGTCAAGAGCTCCGGTCATTTCTGTTTCGATAAATCCTGGCGCAATAGCATTGCAGCGAATGTTGCGCGATCCGAGCTCAAGGGCTACTGATTTTGTAAAACCAATAATACCGGCTTTTGAAGCTGCATAATTGGATTGCCCGGCATTGCCTTTAACACCAACCACCGAACTCATGTTAATAATGGAACCCTTCCTCGCCTTCAGCATGGGGCGTTGCACAGCCTTGGTAAGATTAAATACCGATTTTAGGTTGGCATTGATAACGTCGTCCCATTGCTGCTCGGTCATTCTCATCAAAAGCGTGTCGCGGGTAATACCGGCATTATTAATCAATATATCAATGGTTCCAAACTCGGCCACTACCTGGTTTACCAATTCGTCAGCTGCCTTAAAGTCTGCCGCATCGCTTTTAAAACCTTTGGCTTTAACGCCCAGTGCCGAAAGTTCGGCCTCCATAGCGCGTGCCTTTTCATCCGAACTTACATAGGTAAATGCGATGGCCGAGCCTTGTTTTGCAAACATAATGGCAATACCTTTACCGATACCCCGGGTGGCACCGGTTATCAACGAAACTTTGTTTTCTAATAGCTGCATGGAATTGATTAAAGTGTTAAAAGTCAAAAATATTGTATTTTAAATTCAAAAACCACCACAATTTTAACATTTTAAAGACTTTTTGGCACAGGGTTTGTATATTTTTGTTAAAATTCGATTTTGTTAATATTTTTGAAAAGTAATATTGAGAAGCCATGAAAATTAAACTGAACACTTTCTTAGCTGCCCTTCTTTTGGTAGCACTTTCGGCAGGCAAAATTTATGCCCAGCACCCGGTATTTAATCTTTATCATGTTTTTGATAAGGATTCACTGAGCGGGTTTGATGAAGAAGCGGCAAGATCCTCCGCTATTTCGGAACAGTTTCTTGGTGATGAGTTTAAAGTACGGATGTATCAACTGAAAAGGAATTACATCAACGATAAATACGCTTTAGTAAAGAAAAAACCACGCGGTGGGTATGAGCCTTTTTTCATGTACGAAGCTAAACCTACTGTTCAGCCTGGCTGCGTGAATGAAGATTTCGAAGCCTCTACAAACGGAGTCATTACGGCTTCAAACCAGATTTTGGGTTGGACTGTGACCAAAGGAAGCAACAGTGGTTCCGGTAATAACTCCTGTAACCTTAATGGTTGCTGTCCTACGCAACCTACGGCGTCTGCTCTTTTCGTAGCGCCTAATGGTTATATTGACCCTGTTATCGGTAATATTTACCCGATCTTCTCGGTGTTTGGAACATCACAGGGCGACCCTAATGCGGAGGCAAACAATCCTCAGATCGCTCAGGGCATGTTTGGCGATAACTTTATCCGGATAAATAACTCCACAAACGACTATAGTATTGAAAAACT
>CALMNJ010000190.1 GCA_937868675.1 uncultured Bacteroidota bacterium
CTTTTTAAAGACGAAGTGCGTCGTGTGGGCAGCGCGATTGGACTTGGTAGTGCCATTCTTGACCGTCATCCGTTCCCCGGTCCGGGACTTGCCATTCGTATTCTTGGCGAAATTACCGAGCAGAAGGTACAAATACTACAGGAAGTGGATGCGCTTTTTATTGATGGCCTTAAAAAACACAACCTATACAACGAGGTGTGGCAGGCCGGGGCCATTTTTCTGCCTATCCAAAGCGTTGGCGTGATGGGTGACGAACGAACCTATGAAAATGTAGTAGCGCTTCGTGCTGTAACCAGTACCGACGGCATGACAGCGGACTGGTGCCATCTGCCCTACGAGTTTTTGGCCAAAGTAAGCAACGACATTATCAATAAAGTAAAAGGTGTTAACCGGGTGGTGTACGATATTAGTTCAAAACCACCAGCCACCATTGAGTGGGAGTAATACTCAGCACGCTTTTTGCTATTCATTGAATACCATGCGCTTCGCTAAAATCATACCCTGTGTTATTCTTGTCCTGGCGGCAATACTTCCTTTTTCTTCGCCAGCTCAGAGCAAATCATCCAACATACAGGTTATTGACGGTAAAAAATACTATATCCACAAAATTGAAAAGAGTCAGAGTCTTTATGCCATTTCGAAATTATATGGCATTACCCTGGAGGATATTTACTCCCTGAATCCGGAAGCAAAAAAAGGCACTAAAATAAATCAGGAGATTAAGATTCTATTTACTGGTCCGGCTCCTGTTGCGGAAAACACAGCACAAACACCAGCGGTTGACACATTAAAATACTTCACCCACAAGGTCAGTAAAGGGGAAACGGTTTATTCGATCATCAAAAAATTTAACCTGAGCGAAAAGCAGCTCAACGATTACAATCCCACTTTAACTCAAGGCCTTAAAGAAGGCCAATTGATTGTAACCGGCGAAAAGATCAAAAAGAAAATCAGCGCAAAAGAGCAAAAGGAAAAGGAGAAGGAGCGCGAAAAAGAAAATAAACAGCATGTCATTGTAAAAGAAATAAAACCAAGTCCACCGGCGGCTGATTCCTCACTCATAAAACCAGTTTCAAAACCAAAGAAAACCTCTTACAACATTGGTCTTATTTTGCCTTTTCAGCTTGAAAGCACCATTGCACTTGATTTGCAGGAGATGGATAAAAACACAGCCCCTTTTCCGATGCTTCCGGGCCTCTCGATTGATTTTTACCTTGGTTTTAAACGGGCTGTGGATTCACTCACATCAAAAGATTTTGAAGTAAGCATTGATTTATTTGACATTGACGATAAAGATTCTCTGAAGCTTATAGAACTTGCCGCAAGCCAGCGGTTCAGAGAGCTTGACCTGGTGTTTGGACCTCTTTATGCGAATGGCTTTAAGGTCATTGCAAAAAAAGCCAAGGAACTTCACATTCCGGTAGTCAGCCCGCTCGCCACACAAAACAAGGTGTTGTACAACAATATTTACGTATCCAAAACAAACCCATCGCAATTTACATTGCTGGAAGCACTGGCAGCTTACTGTCTGGACTCTTTAAAAAGCATGTCGGCGCCCGTGCTGATAAGTTTTAACGATAAAGATAAAAAAGAAGCGCAGTTTGTTGCTGCCTTTAAAAAGTATTACAACGAACATTTTAAACAAAGCGGGCGACCCGCCAAAGACAGTATCATTCTGGCCAAAGGCATGACCCGCCTCAAACCCCTCATCGCCTCGGGTAGCCATAACCTGATTGTAACACTGAGTAATAACCCTGTTTTTCTGACCGACTTTATCACACAGCTTTCGCTGCAGGCCGACAAGAAAAACCTTGTGCTTTGCGGATGGCAAAACATCAGCGAGCAGGATAATATTGATCAGGAATACCTCAACCTGCTGAACTTTACATTCCCCTGTCAGTTCAATATTTCAAACAAAGCAGCTTACAAACCACTTTACGATTGGTACCGGAGCCAGCAGGAAACAGTGCCGGCCGAATACTTTTTTGTTGGCTTCGACATTGCATACTATTACCTAAGTAACCTGCGCGACAAAGGTCCCGATTTTGTGCATACGCTTAATACGTTGCCGCTTGAGACCAACTACATGAATTTTAAATTCACCCGCCCCGACAATGCAACCGGCTTTGACAATTGCGGCGCTTATATCTTTAAGTACAATAACTACCATTTGGTAAAAACAGGATGGAAATAAGCAGGGAGCACATTAGGGACTGGCTTATGGGCCTTCAGGACTCCATTTGCTCAGCTCTGGAGAACGCTGACGGATATTCCAAATTTGAAGAAGAAAACTGGCAACGCGAAGAGGGTGGTGGTGGTTGCACCCGTATTATGCGCGAAGGACGTGTGCTCGAAAAAGGCGGCGTACTATTCAGTGCTGTACATGGTGACGCCCCCTCGTTTTTGTTCAACGAAACTGAACACAGTGCAGCAGGTGGTTCAAATTCCGGTTCAAAACCCCAGTTCTATGCTACCGGTGTAAGTATTGTATTGCATCCCCAAAGTCCTATGGTGCCTATTATTCACATGAATGTGCGCTACTTCGAAATGAGCAATGGAACCAAATGGCTGGGCGGAGGCATTGACCTCACACCCCATTATGTGAACGAGGAGGATGCAAAATACTTTCACGGTGAGTTAAAAAAGGTTTGCGACCGCCATCATCCTCAGTATTATGTGGAGTTTAAAAAATGGGCCGATGATTATTTTTATATCCCGCATCGCAAAGAAACGCGTGGCATAGGTGGTATTTTTTTCGATCGCCTGCGCGAAGGCCAAGGCATGAGCTTTGAACAGAATCTGGCGTTTTGGAAAGATGTAGGGAACACCTTTGCTCCCACCTATTGTAATATAATTGAGCGCAACCGTAATAAGCCTTTCACCGAAAAAAACAAGCAGTGGCAGTTGATCCGGCGCGGACGTTATGTGGAGTTTAATCTGGTGTATGACAAAGGTACCCGGTTTGGCCTCGAAACCAATGGGCGTGTAGAGTCTATTTTAATGAGTCTTCCCAAATTCGCATCGTGGGAATATAATTACATTCCTCAAAAAGGAACAGAAGAGGAAAAAACGCTTAGCTTACTGAAAAAAGAAACTTCGTGGATTTGATTCTCTAAATTATTAACCAATTGTTTCTTAATGAAAAATGGCTTTTTCATCCTGATGAACACGCTCATTGGCCTTTTGTGTTTTATGCCTTCTGCCTGTGGTATTAAAATACCACAACAAAGCGAAAAAGAAAAAGCCTGGGTAGGTGCGGTGAAAGATACGTTAATGGTTGGCTCAAAAATCTTCAGGGTTTCCTTCATCACCAAAGCCTGTTACGATTCATTGGAGTTCAGGGATAAATGCAGAAGCCGCCATGTTGACGTTGACAGTACACCTGAAGTCCGAAAACAAAACGACACCCTCATTATAACAAGTAACGATGGCAAAAAACATGTTTTTGCAGGTAGCCAGGGTAGTTACGAAACTTCAGGAGAAGGGAACGCTTATAGTTTATACGGACAGATGGAGTGTATCAACTCGTGGCTTCTTTCCTATTCAGGTTTCGAAGACCTTCACTTTTTACTCATAAACAGAGAAGACGGTTCAATTGAAGAATTTCCTCCCTTTTGTACTGAACCTTATTTCTCTCCGGATCAAAATTATTTTATATGCGGAAGTGAAGCGGGAAACATTGCCGGAGTAAACGCCATTTATTTTTATGAAATTTTAAATGGAATTCCAACCAAAACAGGGGAAAGATTTCTCGAAACCTGGGGCCCGCAGGAATTTAAATGGCTAAACAATAATACCGTTTTGGTAAAAGCGAGTACAGGTATAAAAAACGAGTTTATCCGGCTTGAAATGCAAAACTGAAAAACTTTAAAGCAACTTAGTGTCTGCCCATCTGGACTTTAATAAAAAAGAAAAACAGTACCGGCACTGAGCTCAGAAACATTCCCAGATAGCCCTTTGGAAATTTTACCTCGTCGAAGTAATACCTTGTATTCAGAAAAATATTTATGGTTGCCGAAATAAAACCAAGCATCGCAAAAACCAATGCGTATTTAAAAAACCGGAAGGTACACATCACCGCTCCTGCGCCCATCAACAGCGACAGGTAGCCGCTTAATATGTATAATAACCGGGGATTCATTACTCGGCAAAATAATTCATGAGGCGGCGGCGCAGTTTACTCAGATAGGTTTGACTTTGCCAGTCGGTGTGGTTCTGTGTGGCATTAATGCATTTACCAAACTGTTTGATTCGATATTTCATTTCCTCCTGAAGCAAATTAAAGAGCTCCATCGCTTCGTCAAATTCTGAAGCATTGTCTTTGATCCTGGCAAAGTGATCGTCCATGCTTTCCTCAATCACCACCTGTGGTTTGCGGCCCTTTCGCAAGGCCATCAGATAACGGTCGCGTACAATAAATGATTCGGCGCTCGAGTTAAGGAAGCGTTCTTTAATATCCGGGGGCAAATCGTAATCGTTCACCAGCTCATAATCCCACTCATCCTTATAACGATGTTCGAGGTAGAGGTGTGGTGAAGTAAACACGTGATTCCAGTCAATAGGATACTGCCACAGGTTGAACCGGCGGGAGTTATTGCCAAGATCTACAATATTAAATTTCTTTTTGTTCGGTAGCACGCGGCTGCCCCGGCCAATCATTTGATGATACAGGGTAAGCGACTTGGTTGCCCGGTTCAGAATAATGGATTCCACCTCGGGTTCATCGAAGCCGGTTGTAAGAATACTCACCGAAGTAAGGATGCCGTCTTTTGTATTGCGGAACCACTCCAGTGTTTCGGTGCGGTCGCGATCGGTAAAGGTACTGTCGAGGTGCCGGATCGGATAGCCCTTGGTTTTGAAAGTTTCGTAAACCGCACGGCTGGTTAAGATGCCTGCGTTGAATATGAGTGTTTTTTTGCTCTTTGCAATTTCCTCATAGGCCTCAATGAGCTTGCTTTGCATGATGGCCTGGGTATAAAGCAATTCATGCGAGCCAACTGTAAACTCCCCATTGTTGCCTACCCGCAAAGAACTCAGATTTACATCATACGAAAAGGTCTGGCCCTCACACAGGTACCCCTTTTCAATAAGGCCCGAAATGCTGTCGCCAACAATCAGCTCATTGTAAGTCTGGTAAAGTGGCAGCTTTTTATTACTGCTCAGGGGTGTAGCGGTTACTCCCAGAATATTTACATCGTTGAAGTAATGGAAAATTTTGCGGAACGAATTGTTATGTGCTTCATCCACAATCACCAGTCCGATATCTTCCAGAAACTGGTCGTTCTCCTGTAGCCGGTTGTTGAGGGTTTCCACCAGGGCAATAAAACTGGCGTAGTGACTTTGCTGCGGAAGTTGTTTTACATCGCTTGTAATCACTTTGTTTACGATACCGGCATCGGTAAGAACATCTGATGTTTGCCTGCCCAGCTCAATGCGGTGCGTGAGTATAAGCACTTTACGTCCGTATCTGGAAATGTAACGCTTGGCGATTTCACTGAAAATAATGGTTTTTCCGCCACCCGTTGGCAATTGAAAGAGTATATTGGCATTGGGTGGAAGTTCCACCAAACGATTAAATATCTTGGTTACGGCTTCTTCCTGGTAAGGGTATAACTTGCGGGTTTCGGTGGTTTCCAGAATTTCTTCCATATAAAAAATGCAACTTGCAAATATACTGCTAAAGCAAGGAAACCCGTAAAAAAATATCAAATAAATTGTGAAGATTTAAACATTATAAAATCTACGGGTTTAAAGCACAATCCCGTATCTTAGCCCCTTTATGCCAAAAAAAATCAGCCCTTTTCTACTCAGTCTTTTATCGGCGGCAATGCTTTCAGCGGCTTGGTACTGGCATTTGAGTTTTCTGATTTTTTTCGGTTTTGTGCCGCTGCTTATTATCGAAGACCGCATTACCTCAACACCAGGCGTTAAACGTGCCGGCTGGCGATTATTTGGTTTTTCATACCTCGCCTTTCTGCTCTGGAATGTACTTGTGACCTGGTGGGTTGTTTACGCTTCTTTCGGAGGTGCCTGCATGGCTTTTATATTCAACTCGCTTTTCATGGCACTGGTGTTTGTATTGTACTCAAAAATCAAAACCCGCCTTGGCAAAAACTGGGGAGTATGGCTACTGATACCCCTGTGGCTGGCCTG
>CALMNJ010000191.1 GCA_937868675.1 uncultured Bacteroidota bacterium
TCCGTATTTCGGACGCGGGTATCGCCATTGGCAATAACTGTATGATTTCGCAGATGGTAAGCCTTATCAGCACAAACCACCTTATTGAAGGTGCCAAAAAACTTACACTAACCAACGGGCTTGATTATTCAAAGTGCGGTATCGAAATTGGCAGCGATGTTTGGATTGGATGCAACGTTGTTGTGTTACCGGGCGTGAAGATAGGCAACGGCGCTGTAATTGGGGCAGGAAGCGTTGTAACCGCTGATATTCCCGAATACAGTATTGCAGTTGGAAGCCCCGCAAAAGTTATTAAAACAAGAAACCAGAAATGAAAGAACTGATCATTAATATTTTTCGTTCACTCGGATTATCAATAGGCAAATTTGAGCAAAAGCGTTACGACGAACGAAAAACGTATTTCAGGAACAAAAAAATATTTGACCGGTACAAAGACTTTACGATGATTCCTGAGCTTGTTTATATGGATAACCTGAGCGTTGCCGGGCTCGCCGCTCAGGTGCAGGGCGATATCGTTGAGTGCGGCGTTTGGCGGGGTGGCATGATTGCAGGAATTTCGGATATACTCGGAAAGAACCGGAAATACTGGCTGTTTGATAGCTTTGAAGGACTGCCGGCTCCGGACGCCGGAAAAGACGGGGACACCGCCGTGCACTGGCAAACCAACAAAGACAGCAAGTATTATTACGATAACTGCGCTGCCGAAATTGATTTTGCAAAGAAAGCCATGAATTTGTCGGGGAATGCCCGCGCCGAATTTGTAAAGGGCTGGTTCAATGAAACAGTTCAAAAAAGTGAAGTAAAAGAAATTGCCCTGTTGAGGCTCGACGGCGACTGGTATGAATCAACCATGACCTGCCTGGAGGCATTCTATCCCAGAGTGGTTTCGGGCGGAATTATTATCCTGGACGATTACTATTTCTGGGAAGGCTGCTCAAGAGCCGTTCATGACTACTTTTCGAGAAATTCGCTCACTGATAAAATTCATGAGAGTCCACAGGGCGTTGCTTATATAATTAAAAACAAGTCCTATAACGAATTTCTGAAGAGCGCATAATAGGATTAAAACCGCTGGTTATGAATGTGCTGTTTTCGCTCACCAATCTTGAACTCGGCGGCGCCCAGGTGTTTGCAACAAGACTGGCCAACGAACTGGATGCGCTTGGTCACAACGTGTTTATTTACGACCATTGGCCCGAACATCGCAGCAAAGGCCTGCTTGCCACGATAAAGCCCGGGGTAAGAGTAAAATCCTTCTCAAAAAACCGTTTGGTATTGTGGCTCGTCTGGAAACTTAACGCGGTTTTCAAAACACTGCATATACATCCGCAATGGCGGCATTCGCTCAATAAAAAGACCTTTGAGCAATTTGTTCGCGCCAGCAGGATTGAAGTGATTAACAGCCACATGTCGTTTTCCGATTTTGTAGTTACATCAGCAAAATTACCTCCCGGCTGCAAAGTGGTTTTAAGCCTTCATGGTGAGTTTGAGATGCTGATGCAGGGCAAAGAAGAAAAAGAGCTGAACATTGAACGGATTATAAGAGCCATCAACAAATCATCGGCCATTATTTACACGGCCGAAAAAAACCTGGCCGCTTTTGGGTTACCCGGTGTAAACCAGAATGTACCAAAAACCAAAATCAATGTGGGTTTCAGCGAAACGGGATTTACCTTACGGAATGTTTCGCGCAAACACATTGGATGGAGTCAGGATGATTTCGTGGTGGGCATGGTGAGCCGCGGCATTCCCGAAAAAGGATGGGATATCTGCATTTCGGTAATCAACGCCATCAACAAATCCGGTTCGGGAAAAATAAAATTATTACTGATCGGTGAAGGAGATTCCCTCAAAAACCTTGTTCTGAAAGCTAACAGCCCTGATATTGTGCTACTCCAGTTTGGTGATGATTTTCAGGACTACTTCTCTTATTACCGGTTGATGGATGTTTTTCTTTTTCCAACACGGTTTAAAGGCGAAAGTGTACCTAATGTTGTAATAGAAAGTCTTTATTGGGGGGTCCCGGTAATAGCAACGGCCATAGCCGAAATACCATCCATGTTGTTGTGTGATTCACAAAATCCGGCTGGAATTTGTGTGCCACCGAACGACAACCGCGAAGAACTTATAAGTGCTTTGTGCCATGAACTTGGTAAATTTATTTCTGATCGCAGTTATCGCTCACGGTTTTCAGTTAACTGTGCAAAAGCATTTGCTCAATTTTCAATGGAGGATGTGTCAAAGCGTTATTTAAATGTGTTTTTGGAACCGGCATGAAGTTTTCTCTCATCATATGCAGCTTTAATCCTGAAGAACGGATTCTTAAAAGAACCCTGGAATCATGCGTTAATCTGACGTTTGAAAAAAACGCATTCGAAATTTTACTGGTTGACAATAATTCTGCCAAAGCGCTGGCAAACTTGCCATATATTAATTCCCTGAAGAACCAACACAACAATTTTATCTGCTTAAGTGAACCCAGACAGGGTCTTGTTCACGCCAGACTAAAGGGCATCCGGGAAGCCAGGGCGCAGACCATTGTATTTGTTGACGATGACAATGTGCTGGATAAAAATTACCTCACCTGCCTGGAGTCTCTGCTAAATGATCACCCGCAGGTTGGCGTATGGGGCCCCGGCATCGTTAATCCATTTTATATAGATGGTGCGCCTGACTGGATCAAAAAACAGTTTGGCTATTTATATCAGGAAAAAGAACTGCAGGAAACCAAATTCGGATGCGAAGCTTCATGGCCATATTATTACCCCGCAGGCTCGGGAATGGTGGTGAAAAAAGTCGTGCTTGAAAAATACATTCACGATTTTGAAAATGGTTTGCTTACATCAACCGGTCGCAAAGGCCAGCAGCTTACCAGCGGCGAAGACTCGCAAATTGTGTGGACTGCCGTTAAAATGAACCTCTCTGCCGGCACCTCGCCATCACTGAAGCTGCAACATATTATTCCCGCAAAACGAACCAGCAAAGAATACCTGCAAAAGTTAAACTACGGAATTGGTTTTTCGTTCTATCAGTCGCTTACCGAAATGTTTCCGGAAACAAACCAAACGCTTAAGAAAAGAACTTTTAAGAACAGGCTGGGCTTTCTGATTCGTATATTAAAGTCATCCAGGTTCAATCCCTTTTTGTTCACTAAAAAAATTGCCATCGAGGGTGCCTGGCAAAAAGCATACGACGACTTTATCAGGAGCCGCGATAAGTGATAAATTTACGACAGTGAAAATTATACGAAAACTATATCCCCCGTTAACAATACACCGCAGGCCACCCAAAAACCTTGGGCCTGGCGAGATACAGTATTTTGGAGGACCTGAACTAACATTTGTAACTCCCGAATCGAATTTCGTTTATTACAAAAATGCCATTGTAACACATCATGGTATTATTCTGAAAGGGCTCACACTTCAGAAAAACCTCATTGTGAGTTATGATGTGGATCTGAAACATTACCGCTTTCGTTTTCTGGCGCATGTGCTTTTAAAACTTAAAAAGATTACCCTTTCTCAAACCAATAAATACGTTCTTATATTCGATAATTACAGCGGACCAAAGGGTTTGGCACACTGGTATTCAGACAGCCTGACGCGGCTGGTGGAAATCAAAGACGAGATTAAAGACCATATTGCCCTGGTGCCCTGGTATTATCAAAAAAACAAATTCATCGCCGAATCGCTTGAATTGTTCGGCATCACCAACATTCAGGTAATTGAAGAGGGCTGCAAAGTAAAGGTGCCAAATCTTTATGTTGCCCAGCACATTGCGCCATCAGGGAACTTTAACCCCGAAAATGTAAAAAAGCTGCGCGATTTTATCTGGTCGAAAAACAAACTCGATCTTAAATTCAGTCTCGGCGAGCGCATTTATATTTCCCGCTCAAGGGCCGAATTCCGTTACGTGATCAATGATACGGAAGTGGCTGAACTGCTCAAAACATACGGCTTCAGCGTTGTGTATATGGAAGACTACGATCTGGCACAAAAAGTGTCCGTGGTTTATAACGCGAAATATATGGTAAGCATTATCGGCGCGGCCTTCAGCTTTGTGCATTTTATGCGTCCGGGTTCTTCCATTATGGAGTTTCGTAAACGCAACGATGGTGTCAACTGTATATACTGGGCCCTGGCCGATGCGCTTGATATTAATTACTATTATCAGTACGGCGACGCCCGGGTGCATCACATGGGCAGTTATAATTTCGATCTGACGATGGATGTGGCGCTTCTCGAAAAAAACATTCAGCAAATGTTACATACAAACGGTGAAACAATTTAAGGCATGATCATTATTACCAGCAGTAAACACTTATACATGGGCAACAAAATGCTTCAGATGAGTTTGTTTATCGCGCTGTCGGAAAAATATGGATTAAAGATTGCTAATCCTTCTCTTGCGCCATACTCGCACCATTTTAAACATACGTCCACAGATTTTTTTTGCCGCTATCCGGGCCGGAAATCACTGCTTACCGGAAACAAAACAGTACGCAATGCGGTTTATGAGTTTCTTCATCGTTTTGCCGGCTTTGTTGCCCGTAAAAACATTTCCAATCGGTTTGTTTCAGCAATTGATATTGGATGGGACAAACAGTGTAAGATAGATTCCGAAACGTTTCTTGATAAGGCCCGGCGTACACGCTGGCTTTTTGTGATGGGCTGGGAGTTTAAGCACGAATTAAAGCTTGCAGACTACAGCTCAAAAATTAAAGCCTACTTCGAGCCAAACGAAAACTACATGGCACATGTAAAAGAGCACGTACATAAAATCAGAAAAGAAAACACTGTATTATTTGGCATACATATCAGGCAGGGAGATTACAGAACCTTTGAAAACGGGCGTTATTTTTATGAAACCGAACAGTATTGCGCCGTAATGAAGCGAATACTTCTTTTGTTCCCTAACAAACCGGTGCGGTTCATGGTATGTTCAAACGAAACGCAAACCCTGGCTTCCTTTGCAGGACTTGACACTGTTTTGGGCCCCGGACATCCGGTAGAAGACATGTATGCCTTTGCCCATTGTGACTATATTCTTGGCCCGCCAAGCACCTTCACCATGTGGTCGTCGTTTTATGGCAACAAACCGCTTTACATGCTGCATAACGCGGAGGATACATTTACACTCAACGATTTTAAGATAAAAGAGAATTTTTTTGAATGATGAGGAAACTACTAAAAAACATAATAGCCTACACGGGATTCGAGCTAAGGCGTCGCAGGCAACATGTTCCCGGCGATCACAACGCCCCTGTCGGCAGCATGGAAGAATTACTGGCAGGTGTAAAAAAAAGAGGACTACCCTGCAAGAACATGCTGGACATTGGCGCCAATAAAGCAGAATGGAGCTTTTTATTTAAAACCGTTTACCCAAACGCAAACTGCATCATGATTGAGCCACTGACTGACTGCGAGCCGGAAATGGCAAAATTTGTTCAACAGTACCCTGGTTCAAAATACGTTTTGTGTGCAGCCGGCAGCGTCAATACTGAAAGTGTGATTACTGTATGGGACGATCTTTATGGGTCTTCGCTGCTTCCGGCTACCGATGAACAAAAATTATCGAAAGGAAATCAGCGCAGGATTACGGTTCGAAAAATGGATGACCTGCTCCAGGAGAACAACATCGCCGTTCCTGAAATTGTAAAAATAGACGTTCAGGGCTTTGAGCTGGAAGCCCTGAAGGGTGCATCTTCTCTGTTCGGGAAAACCGAATTATTCATCCTTGAAGTGTCGCTCTACGAATTTGATGATGTTCCGGGCATGCCCGAGTTTTATGATGTTATTGACTTTATGTATCAGCGGGGATATGTAGTGTACGAATTTCCAGGATTCCTGCGGCGTCCCTACGATGGCGCGCTGGGCCAGTGTGACGTGGCGTTTGTAAAAAAGAACGGTTTCTTAAGGAAATCCAATAAATGGAAATGATGGTTAACCATAAAACACTGTCGCACTTTACACAATTTTGATAATGAAGTTCAGCGTTATTACACCATCCTACAACCAGGGCCGGTTTCTTGAGGAAACCATTCAGTCGGTGCTGGGGCAATCGCATCAACATGCCGAACTGATTGTAGTAGATGGAGGAAGTACCGACGAAAGTGTTTCCATTATTAAAAAATATGAGTCGCAGATTAAATGGTGGACAAGTGAAAAAGACCGTGGCCAGAGCCATGCCATAAATAAAGGCCTGGCCCAAGCCACCGGCGACATTATCACCTGGATAAACAGCGACGACATACTGGAACCCGGTGCCCTGGCATTCGCAAATGATTATTTTGAAAAGCACCCTGACGTTTCAATCATTCACGGCAAAACCATTTTGTTTGGCGAAGGACGCAAGCAACAGATAAACGGGCCCGAAAACGACCTTAAGCCATTCGAATACCTGCCCTACATGCGTTTTCCTCAACCTTCGTCTTTTATCAGACGCCAGGTGTTTGAGCGTTGTAACGGTGTTAACGAAATGCTGCATTACGGAATGGATTTTGAACTCGTTGCCAAAGCCGTATTGCTTGGAAACAAAATACAACGGGTGGAGGTTGTTTTTTCTCGCTACAGGCTGCACAAGGATTCCAAATCGGCCAGCGACCTGCCCTTTGCCAAAGAATGGGCGCAAGTATTGTACACCATTTTTCTGAGTATTCCAGGTGGTGCGCACTTTGCCAGTGAGTTACAATCCGTTCTGGCTATCGGTTCCAAGGTTGCCCGGCTTTATAATTGCGAATACAACTTCACTGAAAAGGAACTTGAAGCCGTTTTTTTGGAGCATCTTCACCTGCAATATCATGTGCATTACAGGGTTCATGATAAAATGATGTGCAAAAAAATAAGCATGTATCTCAAAGCTAACCATCCCCACTATTTTAAAAGCAGAGATTTTTCCAGATACAACACCCGCCTTATTTTCTTCCCGCGCGGGATATTAAATGTGATCCGGAAATATCGCTGAAGACGATCAGGTGAAAAAAGATAAAAACATACTGGTTATTACCTATTGGAGTTTCGACAATGCGTTGATTCAGACCTACACACTGCCTTATGTAAAACAAATTCGGCAGTTTACGGGAAATGGCCGCATTTATCTGTTTACGCTATCACAGAATAAAAAGAAGGTTGACAGACATTCGGAGCAAATAAAAGAACTTGAAGCGCAGAACATTTTTATACTGGATTTTACTTATCAGAAATTTGGTCCGGGTATGCTCATAAAAATGCTGCTGATAATGAAATACCTCGTGCTGTTTTGCTGGTTTAAACGGATTGCGGCCATTCATGCCTGGTGCACGCCCGGCGGAGCCATCGGTTGGCTTGTATCGCTGTTTTCGTTCAGGCCTCTCGTACTCGACAGTTTCGAGCCACACGCCGAAACCATGGTTGAGGGTGGCACCTGGTCCAAAAACGGTATGGCCTACAGATTACTTTCGCGCGTTGAAAAATGGCAGCTTAGGCGGGCCAGGCATGTCATTTGCGCGGCGCCGGGCATGATACGGCACTCTCAGGATTTTTACGGCATCACAAAACAGCAGTACTTCGTAAAACCGGCCTGCGTTAACCTTGAACTGTTTAGCCGCAATACAAAATTGAAGAAACAACTTGAGTTAAAACATAACGTTTGTGTGTATGCCGGCAAGTTTGGCGGCATTTATCTTGAGCGGGAAGTATTTGATTTTTTTAAAGTGTGCCATGATTACTGGAAGGGGGATTTTACGGTGCTTTTGCTTACCTCACACACCGACAGTGAAATTGAAAACTACTGCCGCTTATCAGGTTTTCCGGGAACAGCTCTCGTAAAAAAATTTGTGCCGCATGCCGAGGTCCCGGATTATATGAGTCTTGGCACGTTCGGCTTCTGCCCTGTAAAACCATTACCTTCAAAACAATTTTGTACCCCCATAAAAAACGGCGAATACTGGGCGATGGGACTTCCCGTTGTCATTACGCGCAACATATCCGGCGACAGTGATCTTATTGAAAAAGAGAATATAGGACATGTATTGAAGGCCGAAACACATGAGGAATATCTGAAAGCCGTTATGAAAATAGCGGTGTTATGCTCAGAAAAAAATCTTGCATCCCGAATCCGTTTAGTAGCAGAAAGAGAACGGAATTTCAAAGACTCACTGGAGATTTACCGCGCTATCTACGCCTGAAACTGGCCGCATTCAGAAAATAGAGTATAAACAGCGAACAAGAATAAAATGGAATACACGGTATCTTTAGCCTTACCAGTGCTCCGTAGTTTGCGGTCGTTAATCCTACGGAAAACGCAAAGAACAAGGCGAACAAAAACGAGAAGATAAGCAAAGGGTGGCTGAATAAAGAGGTGATTAGTACATTAAACTTAACCTTGAGCAGAATGTAAATTGAAAAGCCCAGCATAAACAGATTTTCAAGCCCCGAAAGTACCATAACGGGATTCCTTGCATCCCATATATATGGCCTGAATAAAGCCAGATTAATCGCAACCGGTATTTTGGAACTGATGCCCGCCACTGTTGCATCAAACTTTCCGATATCAAAATTATTACTACCGTATTGCTCTCCCCGCACTAAATCCTGTTGTGTTTTAACCGCCTTGTTTAACACATTGTCCAGATTGTATTCTCCCAGATATTCGGCCAGAAACTCCATGGCAACCAGCACCATACCTGCCAGCGCGATAAGCATAATCGGCAAAGCCATCGCTTTCAGGATCGGGTTCTTTATTTTTGCTATCCGGTTAAAAAATATCCATACCAGCGAGCCGGGCATGATGGCGAAAAAAATATAAGGCTTAATAAAAATCATCGCCAGGCCAGAACTTAACAATATTAAGAGATATTTCGCCTTTCGCTCTTTTTTAATCAGGAAACGATACACCGAGTGCGTAAAAAATCCCAGGGCACACAATGTATAGGTATCCTTGAGTATTCCTGAACCCCAGAAAAAAACAGAGGGTACAAAAAAGATGGCTGCTGCAAATTGTCGGGACATTTCAGGAAACTGATCTATAAAAACCTCATAAAGGCGCCATAAGCCATAAAAGGAAAAATAAGACAGAAGGCATGTTGTTGCAATAAAACTCTTCGCTCCAAGAATACAGAAGGGGATCGTAAGTACAACCGTGAGCAGAGCATAATAATCTTCATTACTGAAATAGATCGCTGTATCTTCGTAAATCTGGTATCCAGTTGTGTAAATATTGTTCGTGCGGAAATTGATCATTTTCCACAACATCGAAAAATCCAACTCGTACAGAACATTTACATAAGATTTTGCCGCAATGTAGTAGTTGGTTGTGTCGCCACCCTCCTTATAATAGTAGGTGTAAACAATACACATCCCCATGCCTCCAAGTAGCTTGCATAAAACGGCAGGAACAAAAAACCGGTAATGGGGTTTGCGATGAATATTTTTATTTTTTACATAAATGGCATGCATGAAGATGATGCCCAGATAAATAGGGGCAAGCAACAAATCATATATATCTATCCACGAGCCATTTTCCATAAAGCATAAAAGTATAAAAAAAGCGCTTACTTATTTTGTGGGCTTAACCGTTCCGGCCTCAGAAAACAAGGTGCTTAAGAATCGCCACAAAGCGCTTTTCAAAGAGAAAGGCCGGGTTTTCACGCAGCGCCTTAAAAAGATATCTTAAGGCATCGCGTTTGAATTTGAAAATGGCTAGATGAAGGGCAATGTATGAGTAACAACTACTTTTAAAAAGATGAAGCCGGCCGGCATAGGTTTTGTTTATTTCAGCATTCCCCAACACTTCCTGCATCAGCAAGCCAATGCCATCAATCAGTTTTTCACGGTCAGTATGATTATTGCTACTCCTTCCATCGTGATTGATCATCACCGCAGATATCTTTTTTACCTGCCCGATTTTATGATTGGCTGCAATACGAAGCCACAGCTCCCAATCCTCGAAACCGGCAAGACGCCTGTTCTCGTTAAACTTAAAGGCATTAAACAATTCGCGTTGAACGAATACATTGATGCAGGCCAGCGGATTACCTTTAATTAGAATAGAATTAAAGTCGCGATAGTGCATCGTTGTTTCAACTAAACCGCTGTCAAGGTCGCGCACCTCATAAAAAAAAAAAAAAATACGTGGTTGCCCAACCGATTTGATATATTCAAA
>CALMNJ010000192.1 GCA_937868675.1 uncultured Bacteroidota bacterium
CTTACGCAAACGCTGCGGTTTAAATGGGATGAGGTGCATGAGATTGCCGAGCAGTTGGAGCATATTAAAAGCGATGAACTGATTAACCGGCTTGACCATTTTTTGGGCCATCCGCGGTTTGATCCGCATGGCGATCCCATTCCCGACTCCAGGGGGCATGTGCATCCGCTGAAGGCACGGCCACTTAATACCTTTGGTGCCAGGGGTCAGTATGTTTTTATGGGAGTAGCTGAGCACTCCAGCGCTTTCCTGCAATATTTAAGCTCTTTGCATCTTTCAATTGGCGATACCATAAAAATTGAGGAGATAAATAATTTTGATAACACGCTGAAAGTAAAAATAAACAAACAGCCATCGTGCTTTTTTAGCGAAAAGGTAAGTTGCAACATTTTGGTGGAAGAAAAAAAATGAACAAATCGTTGGAAGAAGTAAATGCCACGGTAAATACAAACCGGGGTAGTGGTTTAAGGAAGATACTTGCCTTTTTTGGTCCTGCCTATATGATCAGTGTTGGTTATATGGATCCGGGTAACTGGGCCACGGATATTGCCGGAGGAAGTAAATTTGGTTACAGCCTGATCTGGGTACTCGTGATGAGTAACCTCATTGCGCTGTTGCTTCAAAGCCACTGCGCGCGATTGGGTGTGGTTTCGGGAAAGGATCTGGCGCAGGCATCGCGCGAAAATTATCCGCGAATGGTGAATCTCTTTTTGTACCTGCTTGCCGAAATAGCTATTGCGGCCTGCGATCTGGCCGAGGTTATTGGTATGGCCATTGGAATTCATCTGTTGTTTCCGGGTGTGAGTATTCTGGCTGGCGTTTGCATCACTGTGTTTGACAGTTTTATTTTATTGTTTCTGTTAAACCGCGGCATCCGCAAGCTGGAGGCATTTATTATTAGCCTGATCGCCCTTATCGGACTTTCATTTTTTATCGAACTCATCATTGCAAAGCCGGCCGGTGGTGCAATTGTTTCGGGCCTGCTCCCTTTTATAGAGAACGACGAAGCCCTGTATATAGCCATAGGCATTATTGGTGCAACGGTGATGCCGCACAATTTATACCTGCATAGTTCGCTGGTGCAGACCAGGGCGTTTAAGCGCACACCACTCGACATTAAAAGGGCCATCCGGTTTAATACGGCCGACAGTGCCATTGCGCTGAATCTGGCTTTGTTTGTAAATGCGGCTATTCTCATTTTATCGGCGGCCACATTTTACAAAAACGGACGCCACGATGTTGTTGAAATACAGGATGCCCATCAGCTGCTCTCGCCAATGCTTGGAAGTTCGCTGGCCCCTGTTTTGTTTGCGGTGGCACTGATTGCGGCCGGACAAAGCTCTACTATTACAGGCACACTTGCCGGACAAGTGGTGATGGAGGGTTACCTCAATTTCCGCCTGCAACCCTGGATAAGGCGACTCCTAACCAGGTTAATCGCAATTGTGCCGGCCCTGCTTACAATAGTAATTCTTGGCGACGGGGCCACGGGTAAACTGCTTATCCTAAGCCAGGTCATTCTTAGTTTGCAACTGGGATTTGCAATAATTCCGCTGATTCACTTTGTGAGCGATAAACGCAAGATGGGCGAATTTGTTATTCCGCTGTGGCAAAAAATTCTGTCCTGGTGTGCGGCCATAATTATTATTGCCCTTAACGTGAAGCTGGTTTATGGCGAGATATCGAACCTTATACTCACCAGCCAGCACTCCATCCTGATTAGTTTTACGTTGGTGCCAATTTGTGTTTTCTGTTTTCTGATGTTGTTGTATATTCTGCTGGTGCCGTTTTTAACCCGCAAAAAGGTTGAACAGGATAAGGGTTTCCATGAAGATTACCGCCCCCTGGCGCTTGACCTGCAAAGTGAATCGAAGCGTATAGCGGTAACGGTTGATTTTGGCGCCAGTGATAATAAGGCCATCAACAAGGCCCTGCAGCTTGGCAGCAAAAACTCGGTACTCGTTTTGATTCATGTGCTTGAAAGTACCAATGCAGTTGTGTTTGGAGAAGATGCCTATGATCTTGAAAGGGAGGAGGATGTTGGGAAACTCAAGCAATACCAGCAGCAGTTGCAGGAAGCCGGCATTAATTCGGAAATACACCTTGGTTTTGGAAATCCGAAAGTGGCCATACCAAAATTGGTAAACGGAAATAATTGCGATATGCTGGTTATGGGTACCCACGGGCATAAAACCCTTAAAGATATATTATTGGGAACGACCATCGAGAGTGTACGACATGCAGTTACGATTCCACTCGTGTTAGTTTAACAATATCTTAAATGCTGCCGTGCGGCAATTTTGTAACTTGTACCATGAAAAAAACCGACCGGGATAAGTATCTGTCAATTTTTGTTTGTTTCGTCACGCTGTTGGCTTTTTTTCTTGGTTACAAAACGATTGCGGCACTCATTTCAATTCCCGCCACATTTTTAATCGGTTTCACAAAACACAAGTCGGGCAATCTTTTCAAAGTAGCGCTCTTTACGGGTTTAATTACTGCGGGTTTTGTTACTGATTTTCCTTTCAATCATTTTCCCCCGGCGCTTATTTTCCTTCCGCTTATGGGTGTTGGGCTTCAACTAAGAACATGGTTTTTCTCGAAATTATTTCTTTACAAAGGACTTATAGCCGAAATGGTTTTGCTGCTTTGTCTTGCAGGTTGTTTTGGTGTCGGCGCTTTTTTAAGTAATTACACCTGGCAGCAGTGGCTCAGCGGGGGTGTTCCGGCTTTAATTTATGGATGGTTTTCAACGATGATATATAGCGACCGAAACGCTTCGAGGATTGCAGTAAGCAAAGTGAACACTTCAATTGGAAGGCAAGCGCCGGATTTTGTATTAAACGATCAGTTTAACAACACGGTTTCGCTTTCCGCTCTATTGAAGGAAAGCCATGTATTGTTGATTTTTGTGCGGGGCGACTGGTGTCCAACCTGCCACATGATGATAAGGGGATATCTTAAAAACAAAGAAAAATTTGGAGAGAAGAACATCCGTATAGTTGGAATTGGACCCGATCCGGTTGGTGTTAATAAGGATATCATGAGCCGGTTTGATGAACAATCGCTGATGCTTTCCGACGAAAATCAGGAAAC
>CALMNJ010000193.1 GCA_937868675.1 uncultured Bacteroidota bacterium
CGCGATAGTGCATCGTTGTTTCAACTAAACCGCTGTCAAGGTCGCGCACCTCATGAGCCACATGAAAAATACGTGGTTGCCCAACCGATTTGATATATTCAAACGCCGTTTTAAGGCAGTGTGGATAAAGCAGATCATCCGAATCAAGAAACACCACGTAATCACCATCCGAATTGGCCACTCCAAAATTTCGTGCAGCACCCCTTTCCTGATTTACGGTTTTAAAATATTTTAGTCGCGCATCTTCTATTCTTGAAACGACCTGTTCCGTATTATCCTTGCTGCCATCGTCCACTACAATCACCTCCAGATTATTGTAGCTTTGATTTAGTACCGATTGTATTGTTTTTGTGATCCATCCGGCCCGGTTATACGTAGGAATAATCACGGAAATTTTAATGGTTTCTGTATCCTTAACCAATGCCTGTTGCGTACCAACTTTATTTTCTCCCTCCGTTTCATGATTCTTAGACCGCTCAGAAACGAAGTGATACAACTTGTATGCGGGCTCAAGAATCCAATTCTGATTGGGATAATCGCGAAACGATTTTGGAGGAGCCTTCATGATGCTATCAAACTCAGTACGTGCAATACCAAGTTTTTTACAAACATATTCAATATCTCCTCCTATGGTGGCTTCGTTGTAAGGTTTCTGCTTTAGTTCATCAAGGGCTAGCTCACGGCTCATTACGCCTGTGCACACTTTGTTTGAGAAGGTGGCTTTACGGTAATCAATATTAAACTTTTCGGGAAGAATGTACGATTGAACAATTCGTGTATAAAAGGACTCGTGATGTTTCTGCCCATAATCGCGCCAGCCGTACTTTCCCAGGGTTTGGACGGCCATGGCTTTGTTGTATGGCACATAATTGAGTATATAAAATATCCGAATGCCCTTTACATATTTAAAATACAACTCTTCCCAGAAATTAAACGACGGAAAATGCCTGGCGGGGCCTCGTCCGAATTGTTTGTGGATGGCTCTGGAATAATGGCTGTCTTTGGCGTTATAATGCCAGCTTTTCGGCAAAATACCCTCTGTAATATAGTTACCTCCCATCACAATATGCTTTACACCGTGCTTTGCCGCGGCCTTGTGAAGCCATTCAAGAATCGAAATGTCGGTGGGGGTTTCCATCTCAGGAACCGAAGCCTTTAAATGAGATAGCTGTATGTCGCGAAACTCTCCCCAGTCTAGCACATGGCTCTCATAATCCATACCAAAAGCATCACAAATCGTTTGAATGTTGCGGACCGAGGTTTCGGAATCCCAGCCATTATCCAGATGCACAAGCAATACCCTGAGACCAGCTTCTTTACATACATAGGCCACATAACAACTATCCACACCACCGCTTATCCCCACCACACAGTCATATTTTTTACCTCGCCCGTCGCGTTTCATGTCCTCAACCCGGCGCATAAAAATGGCATGACTTGAGGCTCCCTGGTATGTCCACTTTATTTTCTTGTTTACAAACTCCGTACAATGATTGCACTCGCCCTTTTTATTGAATGTGATTTCAGGATCGCTTGTGTCCATCAAACAGCGAACACATTGCCGGTATTTTTTTTCATGATTATTATCAATACTCATAAAAGAGGTGGGCAGTTTATAACAAGCCATTGGCGCTGTGTCGTGATGCTAACCTGTAATGATACCTGACCATGGCAAAATTATAAATATTCCCTGAGCGATACAGCATAAAATAGCTATATTTATTGGCCTATGCAAAGTATTATTGTTACCGGTGGCGCCGGCTATATTGGCTCACATACCATTATTGAGCTTCTTCAAAAAACAGACCTCCATGTTATCTCAATTGATAATTTCAGCAACTCAAACGCAACTGCCTACGATCGAATTCGTGACATAACGGGCAAATCATTTGACACGATTAATCTTAATTTATGCGATCAGGCCGCTCTCGATAAACACCTTTCCGATTACACAAATATTGCTGGCATTATTCACTTTGCTGCGTTTAAATCCGTACCTCAAAGCATGGCCGATCCTCTGCTATATTATCACAACAACATTATTTCACTCGGCAATTTATTACAGTTCGCAAAACAAAACAGCATCCGCAATTTTATTTTTTCATCGTCCTGCTCTGTATACGGAAATGCTTCCGAGTTGCCCGTAACCGAGGAAACGCCGCTTCAAAAATCAGAAAGTCCATACGGGCACACCAAACGGATTGGAGAAGAGATTATTGAATTCTTTTGTAATGCCAATCCTGATATCAATGTGGTGATGCTTCGCTATTTCAATCCGGTTGGAGCACATATTACGGGAAAAAACGGTGAACTTCCAATCACAAAGCCCAATAATCTGGTTCCCATTATTACTCAAACTGCTGTGGGAAAAAATGCCCTGACGGTGTTTGGCAGCGACTACAATACCCGCGATGGATTTTGCATCAGGGATTATATACACGTTTCGGATATTGCCGATGCACACCTCAAAGCATTTGAATTTCTGAATCAAAGACGCAATCCCAATAGCGTAAGTGTATTTAATCTGGGCACAGGTAATGGTGTGAGTGTAATGGAAGCCATCAAGTCGTTTGAAAGGGTAAGTGGGTTAAAATTGCCCTATACTATTGGCGGCCGGCGCGCGGGTGATATAGTAGAGGTTTACGCCAACAATTCAAAGGCAAAACAACTACTTGGTTGGGAACCTAAATATAGTCTTGACGACATGATGTTAAGTGCCTGGAAATGGCAGCAAAACATCGAAAAAGGTCTGTAAGTTTTTTTATATTGTTCGGTAGTTCCGGTTTTCGCCGGCCCGCCAGCCGGTTAGCTTTTCAAGCCACCACAAAACAAGATACCTTAGGTTGGTTTTTACCCTTTTACGGTCATAAACAAATTTCCAGTCGGCTTTGCCTATGCGTTCTTTAAAAACTTGAGGATGTGTTCCGTTGTACTCTTCCAGCAGATCAATATTATTATAATCAAACTCTTCCACCACTGGCACATGGGTCTTCATCCAATTGTCGTCATGCCACATCCTGTGAAAACTCTCCTGCTTGGCCTGCTGGGCCCTGGGCGGTTTCACCCAACCGTAATGGTAAATAAACGCCCCCGTTTTTTTTACATTCAGTTTTTTCTCGTCGCTGGTTCTGAATCCCTGAGCATCTTTGTAGGATCGTATCGTTTTGTCGTTCCGTATTATTCTGATTTCATGGCGGTACCAGCGACGCCCTATTCCAATATAATTATAGTGGCCGTAAAAATGTTTGTATTCAAACAACAGACCCTGCACATTTTTGTCATGTTCAAAATCAAGCATGGCGCTTTTAATTTTTGGAATATCCTGCTCGTGCACGCACTCGTCGCTTTGAATGTAAAAGCACCACTCAAATTCCTGTGGTATAGCGTCGAACACCTTATTTGTTTCATCGGCCAAAACCTTTCCCCCTACCCTCAGATCATCGTTCCAAACGGTGTCAATGATCTTTATGCGCGAATCGCCAATTTGTTCAATAAGCAATCGTGTTTCGTCTTCGCTCTTGCCCACCCCAACGTAAAACACGTCGCACAACGGCAATACCGAACGTATGGCTTCCACCACCGGGTAATCAAATTTAAGAGCGTTTCTTATTATTGTAAATCCTGCTACCTGCATGTTTGCTGTTTAGAAAGGGTAACCTATGCCAAAATTAGCCACGGTGTAATCCCAGGGCCGCTTGTTAAATGTCCAGCGCTGCCCGGCTGGCAGCTTGTTGCAAAACTACTAGGCGACCCGATTTCGCGTC
>CALMNJ010000194.1 GCA_937868675.1 uncultured Bacteroidota bacterium
TGTCGGCTAATCCGGATATTTTAATTGACCCCGCTATTATTCGTTTTATAGCCGATAAAAAATTAAAGAGCGATTCCTATTACAGGGCAAATCGGTGTGATTACAAAAACGATTTGCGGCTGGTTAATCCCGCTACTGATTTGGCAAAAGTACGCAGCAAGGTGTTCAGGATATTTATGAAAGGCTTCATGTGGCCATTACAAATGGGCTTTTTTTGGCCAATTCAACTGTGGTGGCTTGAGCGTAAAAACCGCAAGAAACTGGATTACGAATTTTGGCTGCTTGACAACGAAAAATTTGCGAACGAAAAGCTGATTCCTGTAACTTATGATAACATGTCCTTCAAGTTCCACAGCAATTGTAGCGGAGATTTTATGCTGATGGCTAAGGAAGCCTGGTTTAACCTGCACGGTCACCCTCAAAATACATACCTCTCCATGCATACCGATGCCATTGCCGTGGCCATGGCCTTTTACAGCGGTTTAAAGGAGCAGGTTTTCTTTCCGCCGGTATACCACCAGGATCATGAAAGAAGATTTGTGGCGGATAATAGCCAGCCGGATATATTTGCTATGTTTCGTCAGTTTGAGGATGATAGCCGGAAAATGGAAAAGGACGGTAGGCCCATTATATACAACGATGAAAACTGGGGATTTGCGAATGAACCATTTGAAGAAATTGAGATTACCCAATGAAGCCTTACCTAAGCATAATTGTTAGTTCAAGAAACGATAACCATGGCGGAGACATGGATAAGCGGCAGCGGATTTTTATTCGCGGATTAATTGACCAGGCTAATCGTTACAAATTACATATTGAGTTGATTGTAGTGGAGTGGAACCCCCCACAGGAAAAACCCTATCTGCACGAAATATTGCCGCAACCAAAGGAGGGCGATTTTCTTTCACTTAGGTACATTGTTGTGCCCACCGAAATACATACCCAATATAGGTTTGCCCATACCATGCCGCTGTATCAAATGATTGCTAAAAATGTAGGCATACGGCGGGCAGCGGCAGATTTTATCCTCTGCTCCAATGTAGACCTCCTTTTCTCTAACGAGTTGATGGAAATTCTGGCGGCCAAAAACCTTGATAAAAAGTGCTTTTACCGCGCCAACAGGTCCGACATCCCCGAACAAATTGACGAAACCCTTGACACACAACAGCAGCTTGCGCTTGCCCGAACCCGCATTATGAGACAGTTGGGCCGTGATCCCGATTACCTATATCTTTTAAACTGGCCGGGCTGGATCTACTTTTTCTCTACCGTAGCAAAAACGCTGAATTACCTGATGAGCAGATTGAGAAAAGCCACCATGAAGCCCGTGGATTTGTTAATGATGAACTTAGACACCAACGCCTGTGGTGATTTTACCCTGATGCACAAAGATGCCTGGATGGATATACAGGGTTATCCTGAGCTGGACCTTTATTCCATTCACATTGATAGCATGGGGGTAATTGCCGCTACCGCAAGGGGGTACCAACAACACCTGTTTCCTACCGAGGCATGCACTTTTCATATAGACCATTATAATGGATGGGAGTCGTTAAGCGCTATTGAAAAGATAAGTTTTATCAATAACCGCCCGGGTATTGGTTGGGATATAGTAAACGAAGCCGGCAAAAAGCTGATAGAAGAGAAGCTGCGTTACGATTTCAATAAGCCCGACTGGGGCTTTGCCAATCATCAATTCCGCGAGTTTGTTTTTAATCCTTTCTGAATAGTTAATTTCGCGGAATCTTAACATGAAAATAGCTGTATTAGGTGTGGGCCGTTTGGGCCTTTGCTTTTCGCTTAACCTTGAGCAGGCTGGTTACGAAGTTTGTGGGGTTGATATATCCGACAAATACGTTAAAAGCCTTAATGATAAAACATTTACCAGCCCTGAGCCGGAAGTTTCTGCCCTGTTAGGTAAAAGCAAAAACTTTTCGGCTACCACTCATATTGCGGAAGTGTTAAAAGACGACTATAAGTTGCTTTTTATAATGGTAGCCACTCCCTCAAAACCTGATGGCTCCTATGATCACTCGCAAATAGACCGAATTGCCGGCACCCTTATCAACTTTGGCAGAAGGGATGAGCGGATTGACATTGTGATTGGGTGCACCGTAATGCCCGGCTACTGCTCTCAATTAGCAGAAACACTTAGGCCCTATAACTACACCGTAAGCTATAACCCCGAGTTTATAGCCCAAGGCAGCATTATTCGCGACCAGTTGTATGCTGACCAGGTTTTAATTGGTGAGGCAGACGAAGCCATAGGAGATACTATTGAAGGCATTTATAAAAAACTTTGCCGCAGTACGCCAACCATTTGCAGAATGGATCCTTTAAGTGCCGAAATATGCAAATTGGCTACCAACTGTTACCTCACTATGAAAATATCTTTCGCCAACTCTATTGGTGATATGGCCAAAACAGCAGGGGCCGACGAACAAAAAATTCTGGCAGCCATTGGCGCCGATTCAAGAATTGGAAGCAAATACCTGAGCTATGGCTTTGGTTTTGGGGGTCCTTGTTTCCCTCGCGATAATCGGGCTCTGTTATTGGCTGCTAAAAAGCTGAACATGGAATTACCATTAAGTGAGGCCACAGATAAAATAAACAAGGCTCATTTGCAGTTTCAGTTAAACCACTATTTAAACAACACAGACCCTGCACAAAAAATAGTTTTTGACAGCGTTGCCTATAAAAAAGGAACAACAATCCTTGAGGAATCTCAACAGCTGGCGCTGGCAATTCAACTGGCAAAGGCAGGGCGAATTGTACATATCAAAGAAAATTCCATTGTTATAACACAGCTAAAACAGCTTTATGGC
>CALMNJ010000195.1 GCA_937868675.1 uncultured Bacteroidota bacterium
ATTCGCCTGGCCAACTCCCTCATGCTAAAAGGGCAAAACGATTCTGCACTTATTTACTTCGGGCTGGCTTTAACGTCTCTTCGGGAGAATAAAAACCCCGCAGATGAAGCGGAAGCATATGAGAAATTAAGCGTAGTGTACCGTACAAGAAATCAACGCGATTCTATTTTCCTATTGCTCTTTAAAGCATTAAAGTTGTATGAGAATTTAAAAGATTCAGCAAAGCTGGGCAGCGTTTACAATTCGCTTGGCGATTTAAATTTTAAATAAAAAAAAAAGAAAAAAGCAACCACATACTTGAGTAAAGCAAAGGGCCTGTTAACCAGGAGCGGCGATTCGCTGGCACTGGCCACCACCTTTTTAAACTACGGTATCGTGCACTATTACTCAGATGAATACAACCTGGCATTAAATAATTTTTTAAGAGCAAAATCGTTACACGAGTTTATGAACCACAGGAGGTTTATGGCGATGGACCTGAATTACCTCGGCTTATGCTACGAAGCCTTGGGCAAAGACAAGCTTGCGCGTAAGTGTTTTAAGGATGCTCTGATCTTTTTTGATAAGCTAGGCATGTTTGATGAAAAAACCGAGGTGCTTTATAATACGGGTGTCTATTTTTTAAACAGAGAGCAAACTGACAGCGCAATATTCTATTTTGAAAAGGTTCTTGTTTTACTTAAAGACACTAAGCTGAATGGAGTAAAGGCTACTACCTGCGCAACATTGGCAGATGCTTATTCCCGTAAGGGTAATTATGCTAAAGCATATGACTTCCAGATAAAATACTCTGAATTAAACGACTCCCTCCTCAACACCGAAAAGGTAAAAAGCATTGCCGAAATGCAAACCAAATACGAAACCGAAAAAAAGGAGCAGCAAATTGTATTGCTCGACCAGCAAACCAAAACACGCTCGGCCCAGCGCAATTTTTTTATAGCGGGCAGCATAGTGCTGCTGCTTGGTTTATTTGTACTGGGCTTTTATTATGTGCAGCGCGGCCGGCTTGCCAAAAAGAACGAGCAGATAGCACAGGAAAAAATAAGTGGCTTGCTAAAAGAACAGGAAATTAAAACCTATAACGCCATGATAGAAGGACAGGAAGAAGAGCGCAAGCGCATTGCCACCGACCTGCACGACCGCCTGGGCAGCATGCTCAGCACCGTGAAGCTGCTGTTCAGCTCGCTCAACGATAAAATAGACCGCAACCAGGAGGAAACGCAAAAACAACAAACAAAAGTTACCAGCCTGCTCGACGAGGCCGTACTGGAAGTGCGCCGCGTGTCGCACAACCTGAGCACGGGCATGGTAAACACATTTGGCCTGATTACCGCCCTCGAAGAACTGTGCGAAAGCGTTGACAAAAGCGGCATCGTGCGTTGCCGCCTGCTGAGCTACGGCATGGAAGAGCGGCTCCCATCACAAATTGAGATAGGTCTTTTCCGTATGGTGCAGGAGCTGGTAAACAACGCACTCAAACATTCCAAGGCCAAACAGCTTACCATACAACTGAACCGCACCGACGAATCGCTGAACCTGACGGTGGAAGACGATGGCGTGGGCTTTGATGTGGCCGAAAAACAAAAAAGCGGCGGCATGGGGCTTGGCAATCTGGCAGCCCGCGCGGCACGGCTCGGAGCAGCTTATCATGTAGATTCACGTCCGGGTAAAGGAACCATTTCAATAATTGAAATACCTTTGAAAGAACAGGAGTGAATTTGCTGTAGTGAACTAAAATGAATGAGTAAAGCAGAAATGGATAAAAGATACGGCCTGGCTGTGAAGTTATACAGCCGGAGAATTGTGCCAGGGATGCGAAAAGCCTGCGGCAGCCCGCCCGGGCGCCCAAAAAATAAAATTACGGACTAAAACAATGATTAAACTAATTATAGCCGACGACCACCAGATGTTTATTGACGGGATTAAATCCTTGCTGGCTGGCAATAACAAGTATCAAATTGCTGGCGAAGCGCACAATGGGCTGCAGGCGCTTAAAATAATTGCCGGTACCCAAATTGATTTGGTGTTGTTGGATGTGAACATGCCCGAGATGGACGGGCTGGCAACCTTAAAAGAAATAAAAGCGAAACACAGCGGTGTAAAAGTAATTATGCTCACCATGTTTAACTCGCCCGACTATATACAAAAACTGCTCAAGGCCGGAGCAGACGGCTACATTTTGAAAAACACCGGCAAAGAAGAACTCACCGAGGGCATTGAAACCGTCATGAGTGGCAAAGCGTTTTTTAGCCGCGAGGTTACCGAAACCATGATGAGCAGCCTGCAGGGAAAAAAGAAAACCACCCCCGGTTTGGTTGAGCTTACCGCCAGGGAAATAGACGTGCTGAAGCTGATCGTAAAAGAATGCACCACACACGAAATAGCCGATGCGCTTTTTATAAGTGTTAACACCGTTGAAACGCACCGCAAAAACCTTATCAGCAAACTGGGCGTAAAAAACATTGCAGGGCTCGTAAAATTTGCCTTGCAAAACGGCTA